>NZ_JADYXF010000002.1:0-172793 GCF_015864385.1 Pseudoalteromonas sp. SWXJZ94C | reverse complement strand
TCTTCCCAGCCTTGGCATCCAGACACAACAGCGCTGACGGCTAAGAATATGATATCAAATAGTTTATGAACCACTTTACCTTGTTGGCGAGGATCATCGATTGATTCGAAATATTTAAATAGCTGAATATCAAGCATGAGAATGCTCCTTGAAAAAAGGAGTATAAGATCATACTTTTAAGTCAAGGTAAAGTTCGTGATCTTGCCCTGCCCAAAAGACCCACTTTTTAAACGATTTTAAGAACATAAAATAAGTTACTTATTCTTAAAACTGATAAGAAATCGATAAGCGAATATCGCGCCCAGATTCGTATGGACCAACAACAGTGTCAAATACTTCACTGTAATCACCCACACTTGAATGATCGATATATAACTCATTAAATAAGTTAGTAACAGCAACATTAAATAATAATGCATTCGTCACATTCCACTGCCCATATAAATCAACAGTGGTATAGCTTGGTTTATTTAGGGTATATAAAGAATCAGTCCAACCAAGGTCAACAGCTTGATGAAGAGTATCAATATCGAGTGAATCGACTTTAGTTACACTAAAACCAACCTTTGCATCGGTGTTAATGTCGTAATCAACGCCAGCAACCCATGTATTGCCTCTGCTATTACCTAAACCGACAAACTCATAGCCATTAATATCAATTGCATCATAACTTACACTGTACAACCCATCACGTGGGTCAAGCTCTGTATCAGTAGCTGAAAATCCAATGAAGAAATCAAATGAATTTAAACGATATGCTAGGTCAAACTCAAATCCTTTAGTCTCTAACGTGCCTATATTGTTATAAACCGAGTTTCCTTCATACCCTTCAAATATCACATCATCTAAAGACGAATTATAAATACTTGCCTTAGCGGATAAATTTTCATTAGTGTACGTTATGGATGCTTCAATATTAGCTACGGTCTCAGGTACTAAACTTTCATCCGCTACTGGAATATCTGAACCGTCATATAAATATCCATCAATGGTAAAGCCATCCCCTATTTGTTTACCACGCGCGGCTTCAGCATACCCAAGCCCTACTGTCCAAGCATCATTAATGTCATATGCTAAACCGATATTAAAGCTCACTTCATTGTCGTCTAAACTCGATGCGCTTTCTGTAATTGCAGTGCCATAATATTCATCTAATAAGATGTCTTGTTTAAACTTATAACTATCAAAACGCACCCCATAACTCAGTAAAAGTTGTGGAGTAATATCACTATAACCTTGTGCATAAACACCCAGTACACTGCCTTGTTCTGAATTTTCTTTTGCACCTGCTGCAGACCCACTCGATACTTCATCGTTTCTATAATCAATGCCATAAACAAATTTATGTTCATCAATAATACTTGTATTACGAATATCTAAGCCATATGTGTCAATGTCAGCAAGCCAAGCAAATCGACCGCCATTAAAAGATGATTCGGTTTTGTATGCTGTCACCTCTAAATACAATAAGTTATTGTGAGAAAATATATAATTAGCAACGTAAGTCTCTCGCTCTGCTTCACTTGGGTACAAAGCATCACCTTCTTGTACCGCCCAGTTAGGGCGTGCTGAAAAATCCCCTTCTTCGTCGCGTTTTTCAATACTTACCGACAAATGATGATTATCTGCTAACTCACCACTGGCTTTAATAAACATCATATCTTGATCGGCAGCCGTACCATAAATAGTATCGCCATCACCATCTTCCATGTTGTCGCGATCCACAGTACTGAAATATCCTAGTACACCCCATGTATCACTTAATTTACCGTATACACTGGTGCTTAAACGCGTACCGTCATTTGAAAAGTAACTTGCTTTAACACGTCCACCAAATTGTTCACCTTGATTAAGTAGGTCTTGCGCGTCTTTAGTTTTAAAGCGGATAGAGCCGCCAATCGCACCAAGACCACTTGTTGCTTCTCCGGCACCTGCTTGCACATCTATTTGCTGTAATAGGTCAGGATCTATTGTTACACGACCAATATGATGAAATAACGTTGATGTTTGCTGTGCACCATCAACCGTTATATTTAATAAAGAATCTTCAACACCACGAATATAGATCTTTTGTGCAACGCCTACCGAGCCACCCACACTAACAGAAGGTGAATGTCGAAAAATGTCAGCCAGATCACTTGCTTGATATTGTTCTATTTCTTCAGCTGTAATACTCAAATTAGTTGCAGAACCAACTACAGATATTTTTTCAACAGACGCTGTATTTTTAGCAAGTTCTTGCGCGTATATAGGTGAACTAAATGATGCACAAATAGCACTCATTAAGGCTAATTTTTTCAAGGGGGACGTTCCTTCTTAATTGCAAATAAGAAGGATTATCATTTTCTTTTAATGAAAAGCATAGCAATTTTACATTTGTTACATTTAGGACATATACAAAGACGTGTTAGGTGCAATCTACTTTAGTTGTCTAAAAACATGTAAGTAAGGGCGTGAGCAGGACGAGAAAGCGTTGCTCAGTTTTTACAAGCACAATATAAAATGTAATTTATACACCTTTAGGAACCGTTACAGTCATCACTAAACCACCTGCAGTATCGTTTTTAGCAAATACTGTTGCAGCAATCGCATGTAATTGCCTTTGTGCTAAAGCAAGCCCTAAACCAAAGCTATCACTGTTGCATGAGCGAGCTGAATCAATCCGGAAAAAAGGTCTAAAAATAGTATTTAAATGCTCTTTAGGTACTCCTGGACCTTGATCTGCAATAATAATTTGATATTCATGTTTATAATCAATGAGGCTAACCCGTACTTTTTTATTAATGGGTGTGTAACGTAGTGCATTTCTAAGTATGTTCTCCAGTGCTTGACCTAATGCTCTGTGATTACTGTTTTCAATATGGGCTTGATTAGGTAAGTCAGCAGAAATCAGTTTATCTGGGTACTCAAAACGCCCATCTTCAATGAGAATTTCGAGTAAATCGACTAAATCCAAAGATTCAATGCGCAACTGAGGTGACTCGTTATCTAACCAGGATAAAGTAAGCGTGTCATCCACTAACTTACGGATGTGCTGTGACTCTTTGTGAATACGCTCTAATTTGATTTGCGTGTCTTCTACACCTTTTTCTCTGTGAGTGAGTAAATTGTCAGTTGCTATGTCTAAGCGTGTTAAAGGTGTTCTCAACTCGTGAGACAGATCAGTTAGTAATACACGTTGATGCATAATCTGATCACTGATCCGCTCTGCCATTAAATCAAATGTTTCAGCTAACTGGGATAGTTCATCATTGCGTGAGCCCAGCTGCTCTCGAACTCTGACACTAAAGTCTCCTTTGCTAAATGCCCTACTTGCTAAGTCGAGTTCTTTAATGGGATGCATAATATGGCGATATAACACAATCGATAAACACACCAATATCAGCATTGGTAATAAAACTTGTAACGACAAACGTGTTAAATTCCAAAGTGATCCTGGGCGCATTCTTTGCGGCAACTGCACAACAAGGCTAGTTGCACCATCTTTAAAAGGTAATTGCATAACGGGTGCATGCTCAAAATACAGATGGATTTTCCAATCAATACTTCGCCCCAAGTTATACCCTGTATACTCATAACGATGAGAGCGATTACCAGCTAACTCAACCACATTGGCTTTAGCAATTACAGCCCAAATATTTTCTTGTTGTTGTAAATCATCAACCCAACGCTCAAGTTCGCTCATATCGCCTTGATCAAATATAACCTCAGCCTTTTTTTGCCAATTAATTAACTCTTCTCGGCTTGAGTCACTTAACATGCTCATATCATTTTCAAAATGATTAACCGCGACATTAATTAAATAAAACATCGCAACAACACCAGTACCAATAATTAAGCACAGCTTCCAAAATAAACGTCGTGTCATTTAATACAGTACCCTTGCCCATGCACAGTGTGTAAACGGCTGCCATCCCAGCCGGCGTTATTTAATTTTTTCGTATACGACTCATATGCATATCTAAACTACGATCGTACTGACTGAAACGCTTGTTAAGCGCCACTTGATATAAAAAAGGTTTTAACAGTATTTGTTCTTGGTTTTTCATTAAAATTTGCAGCAAGGCAAACTCAATAGGCGTAAAAGCTAATAGCTCACAATGCAGAAAAACCTGCTGGTGTAGGCTATCTATTTCAAGTCCATCAATATTAGCAATGTAAGGGGTATTTGTGTCTTGTTTAAAAACGCGCCTTAGTACTGAATCTACGCGTAGTAATAATTCTTGGCTATTAAACGGTTTTGCTAAGTAATCATCTGCACCGGCTGATAAACCTAGAATACGCTCTTCTTCAGCATGTTTTGCCGATACAATTATTACAGGGGTGTTATTACAACTACGTAAAATATTAAGTACTGCTAAACCGTCTTTGCCCGGCAACATAACATCTAATAAAATAAGACTAAAACGTTGAGCAACCGCTAAATCAAGCGCTTGATTACCATCAAAACACTGTGTAACAGAGTATCCTTGGTTGGCTAGTAATTCCGTAATTTGATCATTAAGTAATGTATCGTCTTCAACAACTAAAATATCAAAATCAGATTTGTTGCGTTGATAGGCCTGTGGTGCAGACATAGAAAGCCATAATTTTTATAGTATTAAAACAAATTAAAGCAAATGGTAATACAAATCAATATCAAAAGCAGTGTGTAGGAAAAAAGTTAACTTTTTGAGTGTTTTGAGTGTTTTGAGTGTTTTGAGTGTTTTGAGTGTTTTGAGTGTTTTGAGTGTTTTGAGTGTTTTGAGTGTTTTGAGTGTTTTTTCAAGCATAAACTTGTTATTGAGGAAATAACAAGTGGCGGAGTGGACGGGACTCGAACCCGCGACCCCCGGCGTGACAGGCCGGTATTCTAACCAACTGAACTACCACTCCATAATAAGAATATGTTTTACAACCATACGTTGTGTAAGTGTTGGCGGAGTGGACGGGACTCGAACCCGCGACCCCCGGCGTGACAGGCCGGTATTCTAACCAACTGAACTACCACTCCAGCTTAGTACTTACAAGTTTTCGAAAATGGCGGAGTGGACGGGACTCGAACCCGCGACCCCCGGCGTGACAGGCCGGTATTCTAACCAACTGAACTACCACTCCATATTTCCGGTGCCGTTTAGGTCTCCCTTAACAGCGGCGTGAATAATACGAACCAGCCCCTATTTCGTCAAGGGCTTTTTTACTTTTTTATAGGTTTTTTAGTCATCTGACATCGAAAGGTTTAAAATTTCACCTGATTTGTCATTTTTTGACCCGTTTGAACTACTTTGATTATTTTTGGAATCAGTCATTTCACTATTTTCGTCTTTCTTTTTATTTAAGAAAGGCAGCTTAACTTTAAATGTAATTGGTTTTTTCTGAACAAATATACGAACACCAAGCCAACCTATTAATAAAACGAACAAATTACAACCAACTATTAAGCTAATTAATGTCGCTGTTGCCATTTTCTCTTCTTCGGGTTCGCTCTCAATTATAAGGTCGGGGTTAATTATTGTACTAGGATCGATTTCTGGTACGGCTTCGATAGGTCGTGCTATTTCAAATTTGTATGTCGGGAGCGTCGCCATAAATTCACGACCATTAATATTTGTACCAAAAACAGACAACTCAACACTATATCGACCCCAATCATAATTTTTAATTGCAAGCTGACGTGATGCATTAGGTGCGGCATCAATGGTAAACATTTGTTCTTCATTATTGGGATAGTAAATTTTACCCTGAATAAGCACTGTTTCTGCTTTAACTATTTTACTATCAATATTAATAGTAAGCAGATGCTCATCAATATTTTCCTCACCGAGTACAATATCGTAACTAAAAGGAGGCTCATGAACGATAATTGTGTCTTGCACTATACGGCGCTGTAGTAAAGGTGTTGCAACGTACAATTCTGGTATCCACTCTCCTTCTGGAAAATCTAATTTAAACTCACCAGTAAAAATACCGTCGTTTGAGCGCTCATCAAATTCCCGTCCGTCGTCTTTAAATGAGGCGACTTCTTGTGTGCTAGTCCCAAAGTTAGCAAATGCATCATTATTAGTACTAACAAAGTCGACATTGAGGCTCACCACATCTTTAAATAAATTGGCATTAATTGACTCGCCATCATTTAATATTTTTCCAGTGATTTTGAGTGTCTCACCTCTAAATAACATAGGCGGGAGTGGATCTGCCAAAAGAGAAATTTCCCCAAGCACTACAATTCGGCTTTCGGGCAATATACTGCCGATTACTTGCCATGGCCCTGGCATAGGATTTTTAATAGTAACAAGATCGTAGTTTAGCTCGTCAAACCACTCCAAATTAGGGTTTTTAACCGACTCAGTAGCAAAATACTTGCTTCCGTCTGGTCTGACTAAAATAACGGCTGGCGCGCCTGACTTTCTAAAGAAGAGTAAAGTTATTTCATCAACTTGGCTGTCGATACGAAAACGATTTTCTAAAAGAGGGATCTCATTTTGTTGCCCGTCGCGCTTTAGTACCTCAACTTGCTTAACACCATACGCATGGCTTGTAAAAAAACTAGCTGTGCATAGCGCTGTTACAAAATACATCGTTTTCATTTATTAGCCTTATTCAGCGCGCCATAAACATTGACCGCCTTCTTTATTAACGAGATCTAATCGCGCCTCGTGTGCGCTTTGTTCTGCATCATCTGCATGCAATACAATAAGCGGCGCTCTATCGCTACTTAAACGTTTTATTCCACCCTTTTGTTGATCGCTGCCATCATCTTTATTTTGATTCAAATTCAGCTTTGTTTGACCCCCAGTCATAGCAAGGTAAACATCAGCTAATATTTCAGAATCCAGCAATGCGCCATGCAAAGTACGCTTAGCGTTATCTACATCATAACGACGGCATAATGCATCAAGGTTGTTCTTTTGACCTGGATGCAAGTCACGCGCCATTTTAAGCGTGTCGAGAACTTGGCAAAATGTACTTGTTTTAGGATAGCCCTGATTAAGTAATGCAAATTCATTGTCCATATGCCCAACATCGAACGGTGCATTATGGATAACGAGTTCAGCTCCTTCAATATAGTCGAAAAACTCTTGTGCAATTTGATGAAACAACGGCTTGTCACGTAAAAACTCATTAGTAATACCGTGAACGTCTATTGCTTCCTCTTCGCTTGCTCGTTGTGGATTAATATAAACATGAAAGTTATTACCTGTTAAGCGGCGATTTACTAACTCCACACAACCAATTTCTATAATACGGTGCCCTTGTTTAGGGTCGATGCCGGTGGTTTCTGTATCTAAAACTATTTGTCTACGTGCCATATCGAATTTAGCCTGATTCTGGTATCTTTCTATAATCACTTTATTGTACATAAGATCAAGGTAAAACAGTGCAAAAAACCGTAGAGATTTACACCGATGGCTCATGTTTAGGTAATCCAGGCCCCGGCGGTTATGGTATTTTTATGATTTACGATGCCCACGAAAAAGAATTAAGCCAAGGCTATAAACTCACAACTAATAACCGAATGGAAATGCTCGCGGCTATTGTAGCCCTTGAATCACTGACCCGCCCTTGTGTTGTAACTATAACAACCGACAGCCAGTATGTTAAACAAGGTATAGAATCGTGGATTGCTAACTGGAAAAAACGTGGTTGGTTAACATCCGCTAAAAAACCAGTTAAAAATGTAGATTTATGGAAACGTTTAGATAAAGCATGCAGCGAACACACTGTAACTTGGAAATGGGTTAAAGGCCACAGTGGTCATAAGTATAACGAAATAGTTGACGACCTCGCTCGCGACGCAGCCGGTAGTAAATATTTACTAGAGGATGTAGGCTACCAGCCTTAAAATACCTTTATTCTTAATAAACTTATCTCAGGCAACAGTTTAAAATTTTTGCCTATAGAGCATTTACTTTATTAAAAATTAATGTATCTGCAAGACATTTAATAATCACTTAACTATTATTTTTGTCTTGCTCACATTGCTTAAAGTGTTGTTTAGATGTTTGCCTTAGTCCGGCACCTTTTACTGGTGAAAACTGCGGTCTAGCATGCCACTTAGGTTTAATAGGCGTAAGTGGCGCAACTCTTTTACGTGCCACCAGCATATAAACACTGCCCATCGGTTTTAAATATTGCTTAGCAAAGGTACGCCAAAATTCAAACCTTGATAACCGATTTCCTCTTGCTAATGATGAATAAATAAAACGCTCATCGCCTACAATTTCAAATCCTAATAAATTAAGCCAATCTTTAACTCTTGCCGGAGTAAAAAAGCGCCCTGTCCACGGTAATTTTTGCCCACTAAAGGGCAGCATTTGTGCAAGTCCGCATAAACTAAATGGGTTAAAACCTGTAATAACAATATACCCACCAGGAATTAACGTGCGGTGAGCTTCGCGTAAAATATGATGCGGATCAGAGTGATACTCTAAGCAATGGCTTAAAATGCACGCGTCAACGCTATGCTCATAAAATGGTAACTCATCTATATCAGCAACCACCCCAGTGTAAGGTCCAGGCTCAGCAACACATACTTGGTGCTTAATAGTGCTGATACTTGTATTTAATTCTCCGCTTAAATTACCTAACTTAAGCATATGATAACCAAACATACGGGGTAACCATGGTTCCATTTTACGTTCAATGCCTGCACGTAAATAGTCCCCATGAGGAAACTGCTGCCACGACAGTGGTTTGGGTCCTTCTTGAAAACTAAGGGCTGGTTTCATTTTATGAGCTCGTTATACTATGTGTTAACTGTCACTTTATAGAGCAATTTACCATGGTGCAAGTCAAAGCAATTAAAGCCTTTTCCGATAATTACATTTGGTGCTTAACAAATAGTAATAGTAACCAAGCTTGGGTAGTTGACCCAGGTCAAGCCGAACCAGTAATAGCGCACTTAGCTGAGCATAACTTAATACTTGCTGGCATTTTAATTACACACCATCATTATGATCATACAGATGGTGTAGCAACATTAGTTGCCAGCAATCCAAGCATACCTGTTTATGGTCCGGCTAATAGCCCATTCAAAGGGATTACTCACCCACTAAAAGATGGTCAAAATATTAATGTACTTAATGTTGATTTCAATATTATCGAAACGCCAGGACACACGCTAGACCATATTTGTTATACCAATAACGAACTCGCATTTACCGGCGACACATTATTTAGTGGAGGATGTGGGCGTTTATTTGAAGGTACTGCAGAGCAAATGTGGCATTCATTTAATAAACTACGTAGCTTACCTGAAAGTTGCAATGTGTATTGCACACACGAGTACACGCAAGCAAACCTTGCTTTTGCAAAAGCAGTTGAACCGCGCAATCCTGAACTACTTGCATACAGTAAAAAAGTTGATGAACTGCGTAGTCAAAATAAAATATCTTTACCGACCTCAATTGGGCAAGAGCTGAAAATAAACCCATTTATGCGAAGCGACTTACCTACAATTACAGAACTCGTGCCAACAAAAATGTCCTTAGTTACAAAAAACAATGAACCTTGGGAGAACTTTGCGAGTCTCAGACAGTTCAAAGACAATTTTTAGCACAAGCGTTATTATTCAATAATAATTACTAACTAACTAACTATCAAATAGTTAAAGTTAGTTAGTAATTAAGCGTGATGTATTGAAAAGTCATTAAGTGGCAATGTTTACTCATAACGGGTAGTATTCGCCGAGTTTTTTACTCGATGTATTGGTATTTATGAATAAATCTCCCCTTTTATTAGCCTTAGTATTAGCACTAAGTGGTTGTCAAACGCTGACAACCCAAGATTCAGACTCACAAGTTGCTAATCAGGCAAACGAACAGCTCGAAGGCGCAAGCCCTGACGACATTAACAATGCATTGAAAATAAACGCACAATATCAGCAAGTAGCTGATGATAATGACGACGAAGCAGCCCCTATTTTTGATGATGTATGGGAGCGTATTCGCTACCAGCTTTCTATAAAAGTCCCACAAAATCGCCCAGTCGTAACGCAACGTAATTATTATGCAAAGCATCAAGCTTATTTAGATCGTATTTCTAAACGAGCAGAACCATACCTACACTTTATTGTAGAAGAAGTTGAAAAGCGTGAAATGCCAATCGAAATAGCCCTACTTCCTATTGTAGAAAGTGCATTTGACCCTTTTGGTTACTCTAACCGTAGTGCATCCGGTATTTGGCAATTTATGCCACAAACCGGTGAGCGTTTTGATTTAAAGCAAAATTGGTGGTACGACGGTCGTCGTGACATTGTACAGTCAACACGAGCTGCTCTTGATTATTTGTCGTATTTACATAAAACCCTTGATGGTGATTGGTTAAATGCAATTGCTGCCTATAACTCAGGTGAAGGTCGTTTATTACGAGCAATAAAAAAGAACCGAAAAAAACACCTACCAACCGACTTTTGGTCACTTGATTTACCAAGTGAAACAACGGCATATGTCCCTAAATTACTCGCGCTCGCTGATTTATTAAAGCGTTCTGATGATTTTAACGTTACGTGGCAACCCGTTATTAATGCACAAGTAGTTGAAGTAGTTGATGTGGGATCGCAAATTGACTTAGCACTCGCAGCTGACATGGCTGATATAACACTGACTGAACTATACAGATTAAACCCTGGCTTTAACCGCTGGGCAACTGATCCAAACGGTCCACATTTTTTACTATTGCCAGTGGATAAAGCAGAACAGTTTAGTCAAAAACTAGCTCTTACCGATGCAAAAGATCGACTACGCTGGCAACGTTACACTGTTGTACGTGGTGATAGTTTATCGGTTATTGCGAAAAAATTTACGACTAGCTCTAGTGCAATTAAATCATTAAATAAATTAAGCTCTAATACTATTCGTGTAGGTCAAAAGCTACTAGTACCACTTACTGATGGTGCAATAAATAGTGAGCATTTACCTAAGCAGATGCGCTTAGCTGCAAATAAGAGTACGCGTACAAAGCTTTCGCATACAGTAAAAAGTGGTGATACGTTGTGGGATATTAGCCGTGAATACGACGTAACTATGGATGACTTGGCAAAATGGAATAAGCTAAGAAAAAATTCTGTACTACGCTTAAATCAAAAGCTAACCGTTTATAAATCGGCTAATAAAACCCAAACTGCAAAAAACAGAACCGACCGTACAATTACTTATAAAGTACGCCGGGGAGATTCATTAGCACGTATAGCGTCTAAGTTTAATTTAACTATTAACGATATTATTAAGTGGAACAATTTGGCTGGTGAAAAGTATTTGCAACCAGGTCAAAAGCTAAAACTTAAAGTAGATGTAAGAAGTAGCTAATTTACAAAGCCATAAACATGAAAAAGGAGCGCATGCGCTCCTTTTTGCTCTTTACCTTAGCAACTTTAGCTAAAATAATACGTAAATTAAGATGGCAGCTTTTCCAACCAACTTTTTAACCAAGGCTCTGCAACCGGCCAAGGTTCAAAATCTTCGCATGCATCAATCTCTAAACGATTACCAACAGGCTTTGCTTGTAAATCACGTAATAGCTCATCAAAACTGCGGCCTGCCCCACAAAAGGTATCACCGTAACTTCTGTCACCCATCGCAATTACACCAAAAGGCTTATCAGTTAGCATAGGAAAGGTACTATTCAGCGCATAAAATAGTCCCGCTAAATTATCTGGCACATCCCCTTGCCCCGTGGTTGAGGTAACAATTAAAATGTGTGATGCGTTCTTAATATCATCCAGCGCAGGCTCACTAATAACAGAGACAGTGTGCCCAGCTTGTTCAATTGTTGTTGCAACTTCGTCGCTCAAACGCTCAGCACCGCCATTAACGCTGCCTACAAAAACACTAATATGTGCCATTAATAATCCTTTTCATCTTCTGGCCAACCAAGTTGCTTGCAAATTTGCAGCATTTCTTTACCTAGTGGCGCTTTAATTGTTATTGATTCATTACTGTAAGGGTGCACAAAACTAAGCTCAGTTGCAAATAACATTAGTCTTCTGAACTCAAAATGCTCCCTAAAAAATTGGTTATGCTGGTTATCACCATGATTTACATCGCCAATAATAGGATGTGACAAATGCTTTAGGTGCCTGCGAATTTGGTGTTTACGTCCTGTTTTTGGAAAACACTCAACTAACGAGTAACGTATTGTTGGGTATTTGCCTATCGGGATAGGAAGCGCGACTTGGTGCAAACAGTTAAACTGCGTTTGCGCCTCTTGCGGGGCTTTATCTTGATCTGCAAACTTATCGGCTATTTTATCAAGCTCTTCTTTTAATGGTTTATCTAAAAATACCGACTCAGGCGCAAAACCACGCACTAAGGCTAAATATCGCTTAGCGATAGTGCCTTCAATAAATAGCTGGTTCATATCACGAGCAGCTTCTGAGCTTAATGCAAAAAGCAATACACCGGATGTTGGTCTATCGAGTCTATGAACAGGGAAAACATGTTGCCCTAATTGGTCACGCAACATTTGCATTGCAAATTGGGTTTCGTGTTTATCTAAAAATGAGCGATGAACGAGTAAACCTGAAGGCTTATCTATCGCTACATAGTTTTCATCTTGATACAAAATAGTCAGTTCGCCATATTCAATTGGCGCTGGGCGCTCACTCATTTTACCTCCTAAAAATGTATCTAGGGCTGTTAATATTTCAATAATTTCATCGCTGCCATTTTTATTAATAAGTGTCATTTGCGCCATAGGTGCAATCGCAAAATTACGCGGTAAGGGTTGCTTACAGTTAATTAACAGCTCAACTTTTTCAATAAATACAAACTGTAACCACTGCTCAAATACAATAGTATCGTGACAAAATGGTACATTAGATTGTAATAACTCAGGAGCTATTGGCTCACTTTGCCAAAGCTGATGCTTTTTTAAAAGCGACTTTAATTGCTCTAAATAAGCTTGGGTTTGCTGGTACATAACCACCCTCTTTTATATATGTTATACAATTATACCCTGTTCCCTCATAAGCAGCTATGTCGTATAATTAATGTAATTTTGCAGTAAAAACAGTTGAGAATACGATGAGTGAACAAATAGCTACATTAGGGCAGCTTTTAGATAACGCGGGTACTCAATGGCGTGCTTTTGATATTGGCAGGCATATTACTAAGCTTGATAAAAAACAATTTTTAGCTATTGAACAAGCACAAGTTCCTTATCCTTACCCTCTTGCTGGTCATGCTTGGTTAGCTATTCAGTTTTGGGATGTTAAAGCCAGTAAAGAACCGTATGTATGGTTTTTAAAGTTCCCAGTTGATGAGCAAAGCATGCTTGTAAGTGCTAGTCGCGATCACTTTGCCGATATGGTTATTCAAGCATTAGGCACTGAAATTACGGGAGAACAAGCCGATGGTAAGCTCGATAATAACCCATATATTTTTACACCAAACGCAAATAAGTTAGCTGCATTTAACGCCCAAATAAAAGTCCTACTAAAACAACCAGCATCACAATATTACGAACATGCACAATTGTATTTTAGCGGTAAAATTGGCTTTGATAATTGGCAGAGTGTTGCATTACAAGGTATTGCGGACTTTGCGCTGCGATTAGATAGCGATACAAACTTAAGCAATCTCAAAAAAGCATGGTCGCATTTACCAGTTGAGGTACTACAGCCACTCAGTGCTATGCTTGAGCATGTAGAAATACCAACATCGATAAGTGAATTACTTGTTGATTATGCACAAACAGCTATCGATAATAAAGATACCATAGCTATAACCTCAGCACTTAGAGCTATTTCAAAAGGTCAGGCTCAAGGGTTATGCGCTCAATTAGTAGATAACGTATTAAGCTCACCTGTAGGACAAGATTCAGACGTGTTATTAACAATTGCTGGGCGTTGTTTTACTCAATTAGAAAACCCCGAGCGTTTACATATATTTATGGATAACTGTGCACATCATCAACAAATTGAAGAACTATTTCCAAGTATTTTTGCAGACTTAGTTGCAATACCCACTATTCGCCCGCATTTATTAGGCTTATTACGAAAAGAAAATCGTAGCGAAACCCTCGCGCGTGCAATCGGAAGGTTATTCTCTTAAATGGCAAGTTTATGGACGTTCATACTCATTGGTAGTGTAATTTACTTATTTTGGCTTAATCGAAAAATTGCAGAGGCTGCTAATGCTCATGCTAAACGTCAAAGTGAACAATTGCAGGTTCAGTTAATGAGCGTTGCATGTGCTAAACGTCGTTTTGGTTTTTTAAAAGACAGTAAACCTGGGATAAAAAGCGAATTTATATTTGAATTTTCTAGTGATGGTGAAAATGCTTATCAAGGCGTGCTTATTATGGAAAATGAATTATTAAAAAGTGTGGTTGTTCCACCGCATAAAATTTAAATTATAAGTGGATTTAATTTAGGGCTAAATTAAATTTATTCAAACACAAAAAACTAAGGCGTAACTAAAGTTACGCCCCAATTGGACTGCATCCTGCTAGATATCCATTATCTATAAATCCGTATTATCATCCCCTGAACGAGTAAACAACCCTGTTTACCCTCACATTGCATACCGCAATATCCCTTCGCCATCCTGGCTATCAAACGTAAACTAACGCTCGGCTACATCTGCAGCATCATCCGTGGTAATCCTTTAAGTAGCTCCTGCCACTTTATGCATCCTGCATATCCTATTGCCGTCTTGGCTATCGTACGTAAACTAACGCTCGGCTGCATCTGCAGCATCATCCGTGGTAATCCTTTAAGTAGCTCCTGCCACTTTATGCATCCTGCATATCCTATTGCCATCTTGGCTATCAAACGTAAACTAACGCTCGGCTACATCCTGTAACATCATCCATGGTAATCCTTTAAGTAGCTCCTGCCACTTTATGCATCCTGCATATCCTCAACCATCCTTGCCATCCGTGTAAACTTGTCCTTTTTGCTTCTTGCTAGCATCTGCTATGTTGCCTATTCCGTATCCTTGGCAGTAACTTAATCATTAAGCTATGTCGTCTTGACAAAGTGAAGTTTAAAGCAAATGGGCTTCAGTAATAGCACTTAACATTAAATAATTATTTGTCACAAATATGCAAAATTTAAATAGTTAATTAATAACAGTTAGTTAAAGTAAAAAAGACCTCCTAATGGAGGTCTTTTACTGATAATGCTCACGACAATGTGAGATATATCTCACGGTCGAATGTCCGATCCGGCGCATATGCTCACAATGTTTATTTTACTCAATTAACGATACTGTTGATTTAAACAGCAGTTCTCCGTCAACACGGTTAAAAGTAAGCTGTTTAAACGATGTAAAACCTTCTGTTTTGAAAAGTACTTTGTGCTCTTTTCGCGTAACAAAAACGGCAATACCTGTAGACTCTTTGTTAGATTTAACCAAATCATCCAGCCCTCTTAATAAATACCGACCGAACCCCTGTCCATGGAAACGTGGATCAACAGCTATAAAAGCTAAAAAGTAATAATTACCTTGCTCTTTTAACGCATCACGAATAGTTTGCTCTTTTTCTATCAATTGATTTGTTTGCAAATAACCTGCGCTCAGCATTAGCTTTAAACGCCAGTGCCAATAGCGTTGTGCTTGTAGTTGGCTGTTAGATGCAAACACACATGCAACACCTTTTAACTTATCATTACGGTATAGACCAATCAGTGGCTGTTTTTCTTGCCAAAAACTACTGAGTTCTTCTCGAATTAACGAACGTAACTTTTTCTCATATACCGATTTATCATCTTCGCTATAACTAAGCATATTTTGTAATACAGGATCGTCATGATAAGCCTGGTAAATTAGACTTGCAGCCGTACTAATATCCTCTGATGCTAAATATTGTACGCTTAATGTATCGATTGGTGTGATTGCAGTCATTGTATTTCCTTTATCCTTGTATTACTTATTACTACGCCTTACAGTTGTTAAAGGCTTACTTTTTATTCATAAATTAAGCTTTACTTAAATTTGGTCTCAAGTTAACTATATACCTAAAATAATTAATATTTAAGGTAATTAACCGTAAATTCAGCGAGAGTTTAACTAGTTAGGAGTACCTTATTTTTAGTATTAGTTTTCATTCACTACAAGGAGCAATATCATGGACACGACAAAACACGACATAAACACACTATTTGCACAGCTTGGTTTACCTAACTCTGAATCGCAAATAGATGAATTTATTGCCTCTCATAAACTTGAAGATACTACATTACTACAAAACGCCCCTTTCTGGGATGAAGCTCAACAACACTTTTTAGCCGAATCGCTTGAACAAGATGGTGATTGGAGTGAAATAATTGATGAGTTAGATGTTCGCATTCGTCAAAACAAATAATCTGCTCTGGAGATATTGAACTGAAAAGACTTTTTTAGTTCAATATCTTAATAAACCTCTAAACCCGAGTTTAAATTAAATAAGTTTATTTGGTACGTTAGTTAATGTACCCACCTCTATTTATTGCTAACATAGCACCTACGCTGCGGTTACAAGCTGCGTATTTATTTTATTAAAGAGTTATAAATCTAATGAATTCAGTTGTATTTGATGCAATTAAAGCCCTTCTTGATGAAGGCAAAATCCCGACTGTAGCACTAACAAAAGCTCGTTTGGCACAACCAGTGCCAATGCCAATGATTATTGCTGCAGTGAGCCAATATAAAAATAACCCTGATTCAATTAATAACTTTATGAGAAACCCACAACAGGCAGGCAATACCGGGCCTAAAACAAACCAACTTGATAGAATTGAGCAAAAACTCGATCAGTTACTTGCCCTGCTAGAAAAAAAATAATTTGAGACTATAAATGTTCGTTGTTGATTTAACATTTGATTGCTACCAAGACACCACTTTAGAACAAGCCGAACAAGCAATAAATCGCTTGGTTAATGCATTGCGTTTTAACGGTCAAATAATGGGTGAAGAATTTCCAACTGTATTAAAAGACGGTTACTTTATTACTCGTGTTATGTGCCCTACAGAGGATGCAATGCACCCGCTTAATAACAGCCCTTTTGTTAAACACAGTATTGAGAAGTTACATACCGCAGGGTTACTCGCACCAAAAGTAAAAGTTATTGGTCAAGATATTCACTCAAACGGCGCTGACTGTTGCAAAGAGCCTTCGAGTTATATTTTATATACTACTTATGTTCATACTTGTAGCCCGCTTTACTGTGGAGATGATTTTTTACCGGTGCCGTTATTTCATATTCCGGCTATTGCTAATGGTGATTATAAAACGCTAATAAAATGGCAGGAAGATTGGCAAGCCTGTGACCAAATTCAGATTAATGGTGCTACGCGTTGTGAGTTTCCGGCACTTGAGGAAATTTCGAGTATAAAAAGTGATTTATATCGTCGCGGAAAAGACATTACTAAACGAATTAGTTTTTTAACCAAAAAACCTGTTTACTATTACTTATATCGCGTAGGCGGTGCAGATAAAAAGTCTGAACTTGAACGAAAATGCCCAAGCTGCAATGGTGATTGGAAGTTACCAGAATCATGGTTTGGATTGTTTGATTTTAGATGTGAGCCATGTGGTTTGGTATCAAATATTTCGTGGGATTTTCAATAAACACACAAACCAGTTAGATGCTAAATTTACATTTAACTGGTTTTTAAAAAGCTAAGTTATAAAAATCAACCCACTAACGCTTTCATAAACTCTTCAATATTAGCAGCTAAAACGTGATGCGTTTTTTTACCTACATGTTCTAAACATACTTCGCCTGTTTGTATTAAAACACTAACAAGTAAATCATCTTGGTCTGTTAAACCAATAAATACAGTTTCTGGTTGCTTAAGTTTGCGTTTCATTAATACATGACCAGTAATATTTTGCTGTAATAAATCAAAGTCCTCTTCGTTCCACGCTTGTAATAGCTCTACTTGGTGACCGTCAATAGTGGCTAAAATACTGCCGCCGTACATATGCCCATAAAACGTACTTAGGTCAGCCGGGAATGAAAGATCTAATGCGTTAGCTAAATCGTTTAATGATCTTGCTGGCTGCTGCAAAGTACCTTGCCATTGTATAAAGCCTTGCTCGTCCACTTCTCCTAATTCACATGGGCTTGCCCATTGTTCATCATGCATCATAAGTGGATACTTTGAGGTGTTTTTAAGGCTTTTTTCACTAAATTGTTTATGAAGTTGGGCTAAATGCAATGCTACAGACATACTGTGAAACTCATTAAAATTAGATATAATGTGCCCATTGTAACTATTTAAGAGCAAACATGACAGATTACAGCAATTCTCCAGACCTTAAAGGCAGCGTATTAGGCCAATCTACCGAATATGTTGATCAGTACACACCCAGCTTGCTTTTCCCTATTGCCCGCAAGTTAAATCGTGATGCTTTAAATATTGACGAAGCTGCACTCCCTTTTAAAGGTCAAGATATTTGGACCGGCTACGAACTTTCTTGGTTAAACTCAAAAGGTAAACCACAAGTTGCCGTGGCATTATTTATTTTTGAATGTCAGAGCAGTCATATTATTGAGTCAAAATCGTTTAAGCTCTATTTAAATAGTTTTAATCAAAGTCGCTTTGAAAGTCGTGATGTAGTAAAACAACATCTTATTAATGACTTATCAAACGCAGTAAATAGCCCTGTAAAAGTAACCCTTTATAGCGCTGATGATTTTAATTGTTTACCTTGCACTTCACTACCTGGCGAATGCATTGATGACTTAGACATTGAAATTGATAACTACCATATTGATGCAAACTCGCTTCAGTCACAAAACGATAAGGTGGTAAGTGAAACACTGCACAGTCATTTACTTAAATCGAACTGCTTAATAACCTCTCAACCTGATTGGGCAAGTATTATTATTAGATATACTGGTGAGCAGGTATGTAGGGAGTCGTTATTACGTTATTTAATTTCATTTAGAACGCACAACGAATTCCATGAGCAGTGCGTAGAGCGTATTTATAGTGATTTAACTACACAGCTCAATATTAAAGAATTAGAGGTCTATGCACGCTACACACGCCGTGGTGGGCTAGATATAAACCCATATCGTTCAACGCATAATAATGACACACCGTTTTCGGTTAAAATTAATCGACAATAAAGTTTTAAGCAGCGTTTAGTCCAAATACAAAAAGGAGCCATGGCTCCTTTTTTGTTATAAACATTAAAGCTGTTAACTACCACGCTTAGTTGGGATTGGCATACCGCATACATCAACATAGTTATATTTTTTAATAAACCAAGGCTCACTGCGGTTTTGTCTGGCTGTAATTAAACGTTTAAAAGCAGATGAATCAGTTTTCAGTACTTTAAATGTGCTTCTATCGCTTTTAACATCTGCAAGAACATGTATATCTGCAATAGGGTTAAATACTTCATTAGCTGTTGCAACTCGCTTTAAGCGATTAAAATGCTCCATGCCTTCAAGTACACGACCAAATACTGTAATGTTTTTATCAAGATAACGCGGACCTTGCCCTATTGTTACAAAAAACTCAGTGTTTGCGCTGTTTATATCATTATCACGCGCCATAGCAAAAACGCCATTACAGTGTACTTGCCAAGTTTGTGTATGTACTGCATTTTGCGCAACGGCAAAGCCGTTTAAAAACCCTGTAACCGCAGCATACCCATCGCCCTCAAGCTCTGTAATTAAAAGTGGCTCATTTGTCGTTAAATAAAATTCAGCAGGGAGTGTTTTCTCAGCCGTTTTAATTAACTTTTTCCCTGAACTATCGCCACCTTGCGCAACAAAACCTTCAACAAACCTGTATACGCTGGTATTTTTATAAAATCCTTCACGCGCTAACTTTTTTATATTACTTGTATGTTTAGGTGCTAACTGCGAATTTAGTTCAACATATGCAGCACCTGTTGGTAGGCTTATTTTTAAAATATTTTGCCTATTAACAACTCGCCACTCTTCGTCTGCGGCATTGGCAATTACTTCGTTTGCAGTCAATGTTGGCAATTTCGGTTCAGTTAAATTGCCAACGCCTTGAGAGCTACAACCACTTAAGTACACGCTCAACAGCGCTATTAATATGCGTTTATTCATAATTAATTTCCTTATTATTTGTAGTTATTATTTATAGTTATTATGAGTTTTTAATTATTCCCAATCGAACTTATAAAGCACATCAACGTTTTGATAAAGGCCGCTAGTTATTTCTATATATAGCTGCGAAAGTAATTGATAACGTACGGCAACTTCACTCAATGAATCGAACACACCAACACTGTATTTAACTTGTAAGCTTGGTGCTACATAGCCTGATATTTCAACCTTAGTGCTATCGCCAGAGCCTGATGAGCTCAAACTTACATCAGATAAGCCAAACGTTTCACCAACCTTTGATACAACCCCCTCACTACGGCTAACGCCCTGAGAGAGTAATAACTGCGTTAACATTGCATCACTTGATGAGTTTTCGCCACCACCTAAAGGTTGACCGTTAAGTAAATATGCAAGAGCTTGCGCTTGATCCATAGCCGGTTCTGAAAACACTTTAAGTACGGGTTGCTCAACATTACCAGTAAGTGTTACCCCAGCAACCACATCGTTTGCTGTGTTGCTTGGATTTCGAATTGCTTTTATATTTAAGTACGGCTGCTCAATAGAGCCACTAAAGCCTACTTGTCCAGTCCTAATTATTAAATCTTGTCCAAAGGCTAAGTAAGTGCCATCAATAAGGTTAAGCTCGCCAGTGGCTATGATAGGAGCGCCTTGGCTCATTTTTATCGCCAAGTCACCCACAATTTTTGACTCCAAGCCAAACGACTCAACTTTTACGTCATTTTTAACAATTACCTTTAAATCAACATCGTAATTAAAAGGGACTTTTTCGGTTGCTTCACTTTGCTGATCAATAATAATTTCATCGTCGCTTACTTGTACTGCGCCCTCAGGTAGCTCTTCAATCATTATTCGACCATAAGGTACAACCACTTCACCAACTAGCTTTAATGCATTATTAGCCAAGCCAATTTTTAAATCAGGCGATACTTTAAATGTAACGCCCTGCTGCGCACGAACAAAAAACTTATCGCCTAATACCACAACATTTACAGCTGGCTGCTCGCCTTGCCAATCAACATCTCCGGTTAGGTTTATTTTACCGCCTTGGTTGTCATTTAAGTTGCCTTTAATTGTGGCTTTTGTTTTATCAAACAATACGCTTATATTAGATTTTTGTAGCGCGATAGGTAACTGTTCGCCTTCTAAATTAATATCGCTAATATTGAGTTCTCCGTTTAATAACGGATCTTTTAACGTCCCAGCTAATGCTACTTTACCGCTTATATCGCCTTTTAACTGTTCTAAAGTTTCAAGAAAAGGTTGTAGATCTGAGAGTAAAATTTTATCAATGTTAATACTGCCATCAAGTCCTTGGGTATTTTGTATATCATCTATATTAATTTGCGTATTTATTTTACCCAGTACACTCGACTCTAAATTAGCTTCAAGTTTGCCAACCTGCGAGTCTGAAAATGCACTTATATTAAGTGTTTCTATAGGTAATTTAAATTTGTCTTCTTCTGAGGTAAGTACCGCTGTTAACTCATTAGAATTTAGATTAGCTCGGAATGTTTTAAGTGCACCAGATTGCCAATTAACAGCAAAGTCGCCTTTTATGTCGCCTCGAGTACGTATGTTTTCTGGCAGCAAATGTTTAAGTTCTTCAAGTGACAAGTTACTAAGTGTTGCATTAAATTGCCCTAACGCCTTGGTTTGCGACAATGTATCGATACACAGTTTACTTTGATTTGACTCCCAGCAGTGTGCGCTAACATCAAAGTCTCCACTTTGTGAATCAAACATTACGGCTATTTTTTTTGTATTACTAAAGCTTAGTTTTTTATCTGTAAGCGTTATATTACTTAGCTCGCCGTCCCAAATAGTGTTATTAAGCTTACCATTCACTTCAAGCTCTAGCGCACCTTGTTCAGCATCAACAGAAGCCGTAAGTTGATGGTCCGTTTTATCACCGCTGGCATCAACTTTAATATTATTAATTTGTTGATCAGCAACAAGCGCTGAGTCCACATTAATGCTTAAGTTTGTTTGCCAGTCAGTTGCGGTATCTAGCTGCCCTTTTACCGATAGCTTATTAACTTGTATTTCGTTAAAAATAAAATTATCTAGCATTAACGCTAAATCAACTGACGGAGTAAGCCTTTCACCTCGTACTTTTAAATCAGCCTTACCATTGGCAATAAATGGCATATTGGCTTGCTCATCGCTTTTTAAAGAAACAACACCATCTACTTCCCACTTATTACCAACTTGACCACTAAGCGCTAGTTTATTGGCACCACTACTTAAATAGAGACTATCAATATTTGCTTTTAAAGTGTTGTCTAACTTAAAGTTTGACGCAAACTCTAGCGGTATATCATTAAGTAAACCTGTTAATTTGGTATTGTTCATTTGCAGCTGCCAAGTGTCGGCTTTAGTATTAAATGCACCTTTAAACTGCCCTGAAATATCACTTGTTACAGCATCTGTTAAGTACTGAGCTTTTAAGTGAGATAAAGCGCCTGTAAAGTCAGCTTTAATACCATTTTGCCAATCAACTTTTGCTTGTATGTTTGCACTACTATCGTTAGCTTTTATTGAAAGTGTTTTGAGCGTTGCATTGGTAAGCGAGCCATTGAGTTGAGTATTTAAATCAACTGCTGGATAGGCACCTAATTGACTATTCCCCGTTACACTTAATTGATAGTCGTCGGCATTTCCCTGAGCACTTAAATTTACGTTGCGCACTTTTAATTCATTACTTTGTGCATCAATAAGCCATTGGTTAATTTTACCGTTTAAACTAAAAGGATAATTTTTTTGTTTAAGGTTTGCCGTTGCCGAAAGGCTTAAAGGAAACTGACCAGTAGTATCTAAATCAATATTAAGATTTGATAAATCGCCTTTTAAAAGAAGGTTAGCGCTGTTTTCATCGCTTTTTACAATAATATGCCCTTTAATTGGCATATTGCCAGCAAGCTGGGTATCAAGCTCGGTATTTAAACTCCATTGCTCATACTTAGCAGATAAAGACTGCACGTTAATATTTGCACCCTCTACACTAAGTTGCAGTGCAATATTCTCAATATTGTGTTGCTGCTCACCTTGATTAAGTGTCACTTTAGTAATATCAAATTGTTCAATATATATATTAAGCGGCGAGGTAAATTCTATATTAGGTAATGCCGGTAACTCTGTAATAGGTGCTGAAGCAATTTGCTTTGTTTGTACTTTTTGTGGTGTTGCTTGCTCTTTTAATGCAACAACAACATTTGGAATAGTTAAGCTTTTAATTGTAAAGTCAGAGCCCTCTGCTTTTGCTGATAGCTTAAAGTTATTAACGATTACATCCGCACTAGGGTGGTTTAAAGCAAACTCCCCCACAGAAATATTTTTTAATGAAATATTGAACGGTAAAGTGATTTTTTCAAGAGGCTCAGTTGGTGCCTCTTCTTCACTTGGTGCTGAAGGAGGTAATGTAAGTTTTATTGATTTAGCACTTAAGTTGTCAATGCATATACCATCACACTGCCACCAAAATAAATCTAATTTTAACTGTTGAGCATTAAAATCAAGCCCATTACTATTAAAACGTACATTAAATGCATCGTTATACAAAAAACGTCCATTTTTAATATCAATGCTTAAACCATCGACCGCTTTATTGACGCTATAAGCAATAAATTGGTTACCAGGTGAGGTGAATAATAAACAAAATAGTGTTACCAAAAGGGTCACTAATAAGGCACTAACAACCGCTGTTATTTTTTTAAATACTGACATTAAATTTCAGGCCCTATAGTAATACTTAAACGAGTACTTTTACTTTCTTTAGTCAAGCCCCAAGCATGATCAATTCTGACAGGGCCAACAGGTGTTAAATAACGAAAACCAAAACCTGCGCCCACTTCAAACTGGTCCGAAAAGTCATTTGTTGCTGTACCACCATCAACAAACAAAGCAGCTCTCCAATTTTGGGAAAACTGGTAGTTATATTCCATTGTGCCTGATAGTAAATACTTACCACCAATTAATTCACCATCTTCATTTTCAGGCGAGATAGACTGGTACGAAAAGCCACGAACACTTTGATCGCCACCTGCGTAAAAGCGAAGTGAATATGGAACATTGTCTATATCATCCACTAACATTGCTCCTACATTAGCTTTCAAAAACACTAAATGACGGTCTAAATATGTTCTTAACCAAGCATGTTGTAATTGCACTCTTATTAAATTAGTACTGGAGAGCACATCATCTAAACCAAACTCAGCAGATATAAGCCATTGCTCGCCCCAATATGGCGTTGTTCCACCTTTTGATTTTTTACGCGCGTAGCTAATGCCGGGCATTAACATCTCAGTACTCTCTTCTTCTTCATCACCTATACGATAGGTTTCTTGGTCTCGGCGTAAAAAGGCTGTACGGACCCATTTATTTTCAGTTAACCATTGGCGCTGAACTTGACCAGTTAATATTTCACTGTAAGTATCATTTGTAAGTTCATCTTCTAATTTATAACCTACCGAAAAACGCCATAAATCATCATTAGGATCGTCAACAGGGACGGTATAAGCCATAGAAATATCTTGCTGCTTTTGCGACACATTTAAATTTGTTTCAAGATAATGTCCATCTTCGGTGATCCACGGTTTAGACCACTTAAAACGTATTTTTGGACCTAAATCGGTGCTAAAACCGCCACCAACCTCGTAACTATTTGCAGGCTTGGGTAATACATCGACTTTAATTGGAACCTGCTTATTTTTACGTGCAGCAATGTCGGCATAAACACGCACACTGGCAAAGTAAGGAGTGCTTGATAAATCAAGGTTGTAGTCTGCTATAAATGTTGATTTATAAGGCTGCCCTTGAGTAAAAGGTGCAATAGAGCGAATATACTTTTCGGCAGGTGTATTACTCGCAATTTCAATATTACCAAATTGATAACGAATCCCGGTATCAATAACAAATGTAATAACAGCGCTATTTTTTTGAATCGAAATTTCTAGCTTTCGAGCAGGCCATTTTGCATCAAAATAGCCAAGTTCTAACAACATAGACTCTATTTTTTTGTGAGCCGTATCGTATTTACCATGGTTTAATACATCACCTTGCTTTAAGCTAGTATTTTTTATAAGTGATTGAAGTTGTTCATCCTCTTTACCTTCACCCTTTACGGTAATATTGATTAATTCAATTCGAGTTGCTGGTCCACGCTCTACTTTAACAATTAAATCACTGTCGTCTTTATCAAAATCAACCTCAACTACTGGGCTGTAATAGCCAAGCGCTTTTATGCTGTTTTCAACTTGTGTTTTAGCATAACGACGAAGTGTACGTGTTGGTTTTTCGCCTATGAGTTGCTTTAAATAAAGAGCAACATTATTTTCAAGATCGCCATTTAACCCTTTGATCTCGTAATCTTCAATGACCTTTTCGGATGCAAAGGATTGCGTACTTAAAAAAAGGCTTAAAACACACACGCAACGTAAAAACGAATTGAACAAGTAAATATCCTTACTTTATATTCTTAAATTTTATTGATTATCATTAAGTATAATATCATAGCCATAATGAGCGTGGCATTAACTCAAGTGTTAAAATTAGTACGCGTAAAGCATTTATTTTAGTTACAATGGCAACAACAAGTACAAAATAATTTTAGTGAGTTTTTAAATGCAATTCCCAAATGATGATAATGGTCAACTTTTAGCCGAAATAGCAGCCGAAGGTATTGATTTAAGTAAAATGCATCAAGTAGATTTTTATATTTTATTTGAAAAAGAAGTTGATGCTGAAAAGTTTTCAAAAGAAATAGTATCTGATGCTTTAGTACAAAATGCAAAGCTTGAAAAATGTAAAGATACTGGAGTTTGGGAAGTTATTGCACAAGTACAAATGGTGCCCGATCACACTTTACTTGGTCAAGCAGAGCAATATATTGAAAGCATAGCCAATAGCCTTAATGGTTATGGCGATGGTTGGGGCTTAATGGATGGTGAAGAAGCTTAATCATCCATTGAAGACTCTACCAGTTAAGCTTAGCGGCTTAACTGGTTTGCCTTTCTAAAACTCCCTTTATAGTCAAATAGCTTATCTGCTACTTTCCAGCCATATTTTTTACTTTTACGAGCAATAACAAAATCAGGTGAAACCAAATCAAATTGTGCATCAATAACTTGCTGTGCCGAGTTAAAGTCTTTTGGCGTTTGCCCGTGACCTACCCGCTTACCGAATTGTTTATTAAAAATGTATTGCGCACCTTTATTTCCCATATTATAAACTTCATCACAACTTGTACCATCTTCATCAAAATACGTTATTTTAATCATTTCATCTTTTAGAAGAGTAACACTAAGACCACTGCACCTTAGTACTAACGCATCTTTTAAATTAAGTGCGTTTCTTAGCTTATCATCTGGGTCTGCCATTATAGCGCCACAATCATGACACTTTCGTGCTGCAATATCGTTTTGAGCACCACACTCCTCACACTCTTTAAATCTAAAGCGGTAATCGCACTGCGCTTTAAGTCCATCATCGTCCTCTAATAATCCTTTACAACGCCTACCAAAGTGTTCGATTACTTTACCTGCAGAGTCAGTTTTTCCCCAAAAAATATTAGCAAAGCCACATCCAGGGCAAAGTACTTGTACAGGATCATTATCACTATCCCCTTTTTTATCACCCACTTCAGGATAGAATAAATCAAAGCCATTACCTGCATAGTCAATTACTAAGCAATCCTTTTTGGATTCAGATAACCTAAGTCCACGCCCAACAATTTGCTGATATAAGCTTACTGATTCTGTCGGTCGTAAAATAGCGATAAAATCGACGTGAGGCGCATCAAAACCAGTCGTTAATACTGATATATTTACTAAATATTTTAGTTGCTTAGCTTTAAACTGATTAATAATTTTGTCACGCTCGTTGTTAGGTGTATCACCTGTAATAAGTGCGCTCTGTGCTTCAGGTAAGTAACTTAATATTTCTCTCGCGTGCATAACTGTTGCAGCAAAAACCATAACACCTTCACGGGTTTCGCTGTATTCAAGTACTTGTTCTAAAATAGCCTTTGTTGCACGAGTACTGCTTTTTAACAGCGCGTTCATATCCTCACTACTATATTGCCCAAAAGCATTAGCGCTCAATGCAGAAAAGTCATAATGGCTAATTGCTGCATCAATTTCATTAGGAGGTGTAAGGTAGTTGTTTTTAATCATGTATCTTAAAGGCAACTCAAAAATACAGCTTTTAAAAGGACTCTCGCTATTTCCACGTACAAAGCCGTGATAATGATGATGGTAAATCCAACCCATACCGAGGCGAAAAGGCGTTGCCGTTAAACCCAACACTTTTAGTTTAGGATTGTGTTCCTTTAAAGCATTTATCACTTTACCGTATTGGCTTTTTTTATCGCCATTAACTCTGTGGCATTCATCAATAATAAGTAAAGAATAGTGCTCATTCAGCTTGTCTAAATTGCGAGACAAAGACTGTACGCTCGCAAACGTTACTTGATGAGAAAGTGACTTTTCTTTCAAGCCTGCCGAAAATATACTCGCCTCTAAATTAAAACTTTTATATTTTTGGGCATTTTGCTCAACTAACTCTTTAACGTGAGCAAGTACTAATATTTTTTGCTTAGCAATTCGCGCAAGTTCGGCAATAACTAAACTCTTTCCAGCACCAGTGGGAAGAACAATAACTGCGGGATCATTCGTTTTTCTAAAATGTAAAACGGTGCGTTCTACCGCTTCTTGCTGGTAAGGTCTTAGTTTATAGCTCATGGGGAAACAATTGGATTTTAATGAGGTGATTTTAGCAAAGAACTGCCATGAAATTTAAACTTTAATTTTTTAAATTGAGAGGTAAACAAAAAAGAGAAACCGAAGTTTCTCTTATCTTTAACTTTAGGCTAAAAACTTTTCAAGTTCGACACCTTCAAACGCTTTAGGACGACGGCCTCGACCAGTCCATTCAATAGTTTCACCATCAAGTTCCATACGGTACTTTGGCTTAACTTTTGTGCGTTTATCAGATGATCCATCTTGTAAATCCTCTAACGTAAGTCCTTTTTCTTTTAAAAGATCCAAAACTTCCTGTTTCGCTTTTTGCTGCTGGGTATATTTTGAAATTGCATCATTGATAAGCTGTTGCGCTTTTTCAAGATCTGTTAATGATGCTGTTTTAATAAAAGATCGGACTTCTTTCATTTATATCTCTCTTGCTTGTTAGTGTTTGCTTTTAAATTTCAAGCTAAGTATAAGCCCAACTATTTATTTTTACCATTATCGGAGCGTTAATGATCATTCAACCCTAAAAACAAGAACTTAAGTATTAGATAAAACTTAGAGGTAGTGCAATATTTAATCAGAAATGAAAGTCGATGATAAAAGTAACTACCATAATAGATTGATTTTTCTACGACATTATATTTTAAATGATTAGCCGAAAGATTATGTTGTATTAAAATAAATCACTATAGTGATACACACATATTAAACTGACTTAATCACCAACTTTACGTCAGGCTTTAGCCTGAGATTTATATGCGTATACGTAAATAAAAAAATTGACTAAAACATAAAGCTTTATTCATTCTCAATCAATTTTTTATCGAACAGTTAAGCGATTGCTCTACAAGTATTTAAGCGCATTCATCCGTTATTTATTTTTTAATATGTCAGCCTGGAACATGTATATATCCTAAGGTTAATTTGTACATGTATTGGTTTTGATGAATTGTGGCTCTTTCTTACAAATAGACATAAACACGCATAAGTACCAAATGCGCACTGCAAAATTATCCTTCTAGGAATAATTGACTATTTATTGCCTGATAGAAATATAAACAATAGGCATGAGCAGTAAACAAAAACTTGACTCAGTTTTTATCTGACCTATATGGAGGAGAGAGGGTTTAATTAAATAACACACGAGTAATTACAAAATCCATTAGCTTAAAAATCTAGTATCGAAATTAAATCTACTTAGATAAAACAAATTCCCCCCCAGAGATCAATATTACTTTATTGCTGTTATATGCTTTTTTATTAAATTATATGCATTAAAAAGCCCATAAAAATGGGCTTTTAATAGTTCAGCTATTTAAGCAGATTAGAACTTCAGATTGAAGCTTGCATGAACAAAACGACCTAACGAGTCATAAAAACCTGCAATCGTATTTGCATTTGAAGATACTGTACCACCAACTAATGGTGGCTCTTTATCAAAGATATTATTCATACCACCAGTAAAGGTTAAATGCTCGTTATATGAATAGCTACCAGAAACATCAATAAAGCTATATGCTTCAATGCCGCCATCTTCAATTAATAATGAATCTGTAGAACCTTCATAATCTACAGTTCCGTAATAGCGCCATTTAACACCAACACGCCAATCATCACGTAGGTAATTTACATTAGCTGTGTGACGCCATTTTGGAGAAGCAAAACAGTCTGTACTAACTACACCAGCACAGTCGTAAGCTAAATCAGCATCACCTAAAATTGGCTCAACTTCTTTTTGAATACTGTAGAAACCATTAATATCAAAGTTTAATGCACCTTGCTCTAGGTCCATTTTGTAACCCGCTGTTAAGTCAACGCCTTCCCATGTTTGTGCGCCAATGTTGTCACTCAAATTTGTAACAAAACCAGATTGCCCTAACCATAAACTACCAGATGGGCTACGAGAAACACTGTCACAGAAGAATGCGTCGCCTGTTTTAGCACAGTTATCAACAATACGTTCTGCGCCTATAGTGCCAACTACTTTTTCAATTTCAATTTTAAAATAATCAATTGAGAAATTAAAGTTATCGAAAGGGTTGGCAACTAAACCAATTGTAATTGTATCGCCTTCTTCTGGCTCAAGGTCCGGATTACCACCTGCAAATTGATTATATTGGCTAGCTGGAGATGCACCTATATTCCCATACTGTGAAGCACTTAACCCAGTGTTAGCACACTGACTTTGTGAAAGTACTGGCGAATCACCAGCACAAGAATCAACACCACTCCACAAACTAATACTTTGCGCAGAGAATAATTCACCAACATTTGGTGCTCGCACTACTTTTGCATAACTTGCTCTCAATTTATATGCATCAGCTAACGTGTAATCAGTACCAATTGAGTATGTTGTATCTGAACCAGTTGTTGAATAATCTGACCAACGAGCAGCAGCAGATATATTTAGTTCATCAAGTACAGGAACTTGTAATTCAGCGTAAAGCTCATTTACGTCAATAGACCCTTCTAGACTTGGTGATGGACCACCTTGACCTAACAGTTGACCTTCTTCGTATACAGTATCTGAAATACGTTCGTAATCTTGCTCACGACGCTCAAAACCAAATACAGCAGCTATAGGTGTTGACGCTGTTGGTAAAGTCCAATCAAACTCACCCGATACATAACCACTGTAGATAATTTGAGTTACTAAACCTGTTTGTATACCAACACCAGCCAATTGTGCAGCTTGTTCAGCTGTTACACCGTCTAATTCAAACACGTTATATAATAAACAATCATCTGCTTCGTCACATTCAGTGCCTACAGCACCTACGCGTGGAGCAATTTTTGGGGCTAATAAGTCATTTTTATAAACTGAACTTGACGTTGTTGCAGAGTAGTTATAGCTAACATCATAAGACCAGCTATCGTTAATTTCACCTTCCATACCCGTTAAAATGCGGTATGACGTATGCTCTAGGTTATCTTCTCGTGGACCGCCTTCAACATTACGCTTACCAATGTATGCAACAAATTGATCATCGCCACCTTGGTTAAATAAAGTTTGTAGCTGTTGTTTTTGAAGATCAGATAGTAACGGGTTATCGTAATCAAACAAAATTTCTTCATTGAAGAAAGTACCAGACTCAGCTATTTGACCCGCTGTTCTGTTGTGCATGAATGAAAATTCTAAATATGGTCTAAAGTGCTCATTTATTTCATAATCAATAAATGTACCAAACGTAAAACGCTCATTCGGGCGTAAAAAATGGTTTACTGGAGCAAAGTTATAACGGGTACCATCATCCTCAAGAAAGCCCTGACCATTTGGATTTAAGTTACCAAAGAACCTTTGATCGTAGTCAACTACGCCATCTACAACTGGGTAAATATCAAAATGAGGATTTGGTGATGTAGAAGAGCCACCACATGATTCGCCATCATCAGCTAAGGCACATGATGAATAGTCACGAGTACCTTGCACTAATTCATTTTGACGGTTGTAAGTAACATAACCTACCGCATGGCCTTTTCCGCCATCAAACCCACCACCAATAGTAAAGTCGATGCTATAAGCTTTACCATCAATACCAGTGTTACCAGTATCGTAGTCGTAGCCTCTATCATCCATTAGCCCTTGAATATATTTATTATCATTGTTGTGTTGATAGCCTGAGCTACCCACATTTAATGAAATACCATCAAACTCATCATCCATAACAAAGTTAACTACACCAGCTACGGCATCAGCACCGTAAACAGCTGCTGCACCACCAGTTAATACATCTACACGCTTAATTAGAGATGCTGGAATTTGGTTAATATCTGCAACTTGCGAAGTAATACTACCCGCTTGCATTCTACGACCGTTTATTAACACTAAAGTTCTGTTTGAGCCTAAACCGCGTAAATCAACAGTTGCAGTACCTGTTGCGCCATTTGCTAAGAAAGAGCTTTGTGCAGCTTCAATTTGTGGAAGTTGGTTTAGTACATCTTCAACACGTGTAAAACCACTTAATTTAATTTCTTCTGCAGTCATTACTGTTACTGGGCTAGATGTTTCTAGGTCGGTTCTTTTAATACGAGAACCTGTAACCTGAATTCTTTCTACTTTTTCAAGACCATCTTCTGCAGCAATTGAACTTGAAGAAAATGCAGCTGTTGATACTGCGCCAAAAGCGATCGCTAAGCGAACTGCCTTCGAAACTTTATTATTTATCATTCGATTTTCCCTTGAGATATATAGTTCTTAATTATAATTATTTAACTAATACAAACCGTGCAAAGGCGTTTTATGTATTAATCGTAAATTATTTTAGTCACTAAGTAGCGCAAAGGTCAACATATCATTAACTTTAAGGTGTTTTTATTTACTAAATTAACAATGCAATAGCTGGCAAAATAATTCAGTTTAAATTCAAACCATTGATTAAAATGAATTAAATTATAATTTAACAAACGTTATTTAAAAAAATATTTTTTACTTTTATATTGACTTCCAAGTAACAAAAAATATTTTTTGTGACAAAAAGCCGAACAGGAGGGCTGAACGGCTTAAAATATATAGATATATTTACAATACAATAAATAAGCTATTGGAGGTGCTTGGCTAGAAACCTTTCTATTTTAGTATACAGTTCTATCTTATTCTCTTCTTTTTGAAATCCGTGCCCTTCATTCTCTTTCATAATCCACTCATCATCAGATAGTGTGATACCACGTTCTTCTAATGCGTCTCTTAAATTTATTGCATGCTTTTTTACAACTCGTGGATCTTTAGCACCCTGAACTATCATCAAAGGAGCTACTATTTTATCTACATGATAAAGCGGTGACATTTTTTTCATTAGCGCTTTATCATTAGGATCGCCAATCTGCTTTTTCAATGTCTCTCTTTGTGGTTCCCAATGTTTTGGGAGAGAATCAAATAACAAGCTAACATCCGTAATACCAACATAATTAATACCACACTTGTAAAGTTCAGGTGTAAAAGTAAGACCAGCCATCGTTGCATAGCCACCGTAGCTTGATCCATAAATACATACTTTTTTAGGGTCTGCAATACCTTCGCTTACTAAATACTTAACAGTATCGGTTAAATCGTTTTGCATTTCAGCACCCCACTTACCACCATATCCTGCTTGCTGAAATTTTCGACCATATCCACCAGACCCCCGAAAGTTTACCTGTACAGTTGCATAACCACGGCTAGCAAAAAATTGTGTTTCAGGGTTATAACCCCAAGTGTCTCGAATACCATAAGGTCCTCCATGAGGATTAACTATTAAAGGTAACTTTTTACCCTTACTACCTTTTGGAATTGTTAAATAACCACGAAGTGTCAAACCATCGCGACTAGTAAACCTAATTGGTTTCATTGGAGATAGTTGACTCTTATCAAGCCAATCCATTGGTGAAACTAAAGACTTTAATGTATTTTTTACCTTATCAAATAAGTAATAATGCCCAGGGTCAGTGTCACTGCCAACATATACAATATTAAGCACTTCATCTTCTGATCGGCTTACCACACTAATCACTTTATTTTTGAAGGCACTCTCTAATGATGCCATCATCTCTGCAGTTTCTTTATCAAAATAAACTACTTCACGGTATTCATCTAAGTAACTAACCCCTATTAATTTTTTACGCTTAGTCGATAACATTAAATTAGAAACATCTACTTCTGGCATGCCAAATATCAATTCGCCTAATTCATTTTTATCTGGGTAAAAATGATAAATTGCTAAAGTATCTCTATCTATATTTGACGCTACAAATAATGTTTTGTTATCAAAGTCAAAAGCTAAAGGTGAAATACTTTCTTCATCAAGATCGTATTCACGTAGTACACGAAATTCTTTTTCTCCTTTATTTTTATAATGAAGTTTTCCTTTTAAAGCATTAATAGAAACGGCTATTCTTACTTCGCCATCATGATCTAAAAGCCAACCTTGAAAATCACCTGGGTTTTTAGCAAGAATATCCATCTTGAAATTTCTTTCTCGTTTTCGATCCCACTTACTATTTAACGGTAATTTATAAAGATCCGGAGCTTTAATATTTCTGCCATTATATTGGATAATGATATGCTCTGGATCATTAGGTAGCATATGTACAATACTTGCTGAACGAATACCTGATGACCCAACTTTAGAACCCACTAACTCTATAACTCTTGCCCTTTTAGCATTTACATTTATTTTATAAAGACTAAAAGCTTCATTTCCATCGCTATCAAGTGTAAAAACAATTTCGTCGTCATTCGCCCACGAGAAGCTATTAATATCTTGATCATCAAACTTTGTTATAGGCTTTGCATTTTTTAGCCCGTCAGTTTCAAGTATAACTATATTTTTACGTTCATTAATTGGAGACAAAACTGCCAAGTATTTTCCATTAGGAGAGAGTTGAAGGTTAGAGAATTTAGGGTTTTTGAAAAAGTCCTCAATTGTTGCTTGTGCTTTCTGTGCACTAGTTTCAAAAGAAATAATGCACAAAAAGGAAATTACGATTAATTTAAATATTGTTGACATAATATTTTCCAATTAATTTAAATACTTCATAACAGCAAATGTATGCTGATGATTTATTAGGTGTTTATTAAATAAAAAAACCCTGCTAAAAATAGCAGGGTTTAACATTTATAACTAAATTACACAGTACTTTGCTTAGAATGTTTGTTCTAAACGTAAGTATAGTGAACGACCTGTTTGATCATATAGTGACCAGTTAGAATCACGGTAATCACGGAATCCGTCATAATAGCTTGGTGCAACTTTATCAAATAAGTTATTAACACCTAATGCAATTTTAGTATTTGTAGGTGCAACATAAGTTACTTGAACATTGTGTTTGAAGTAGCTAGGAACATTAGCTAGGTAGTCAACTTCGTACTCTTCATTACCTGATTCTTGTGTACCAACATAAAACATAGTCCATGAAGCAGAGAAGTCTTCGTAAGCGTAGTTAACCGCTAAGTCAGCTTTCCACTCTGGATAATCTTGTAATCCAGCGTAATCAAATGGTTCTGATTCTGAGTCAGCTACTTCTTCAAACGATAGTACTCTTGATACATTTAATGTACTTGAGAAGTTACCAAAAGATGTATCAAAACGATATCTAGCAGTTAAATCTATACCATCTGTAGAAAGTGAACTTTTGTTAATGTAACCAGTGTACATAAAGTCAACTTTATCAGTAACACTGTTACGGTCAATTACACTTGGTAGTGAGTTTAAACCACCTTGTTCTATTTCTAGACGAAGAAGTTCAGAGTTATCTACACTATCAATCTTGTCATCATAATTAATTGAGTAATAAGTCATTTCAAGAGAAAGGTTTTCAACTGCATCCCAAACAAAACCTACTGTTGTAGAATCGCCTGTTTCTGCTGTTAACTCAGTATTACCACCAAACCATGTTGCAACTTGTTCACCAGCATCACTACAGTAACCGTCAAGCTCTTGACTTGGGTTAGCTGAACACCATGCAGTATCACGTATAGTTGGGAAGCTTAATGCATAAGATTGGAACATCTCGCCCATATTTGGAGCACGGAATGACTCACCCCAAGAACCACGTAGTAATAACGTATCCATTGGACGCCAAGTTAAACCAATTTTTGGTACAAACTTATCAAATGTTGTACTTTTTTCACCAAGGTTTGTAGTACCACTTTGCTCATATTTTTCGTAACGACCAGCAACGGTTAAATCAATATCAAATGGGAACGAAGCTTGTACTTCTACATAAGCAGCAGTACGGTCGCGATTAGCGTAAACATCATCACCGCCTGAACCACCTGAGATAAAACCATTTGCAGATTCTGGGTCACTAATCTGAGAAAAATCGATTTGCTCAAATTCACCACCAACTACACCGGCAATCATAAATTCACCGTCGTCTAGTAATGTAGTTGAAACTAAGCCATCAACCTGTTTACTTTCATAACGACCTTCATAAGTACCAGTATGATTTGCTTGTTGATAAAGCTCACTCATACTTGTACTCCAGTCATCATAAGTCATGCCTGAAACATTAAATACGTCGTACTCTCCAGTATCAATAGCTGCTTGGAAAGCAACGTCATTTACTAGATTTTTACCAAATGAATTTGTTTTAGAAACACTATTTTGGAAATTAACTTCCCAATCAATACCATTACCAACATCTGTATAACCTTCAAGACCAACTAAAATATCAGTAGTTGTTACTTCAGTCGTTGTATCACGATTACCAATTGGTACTGCACGAGTATATATACGTACATCTTCGTCTGATGGGTTGTACTGATTATCTTCACCCATGTAAATTGGTGTTGTAGATACAGGAGTACCCGCATAACGCGCATCGGTTTCATTAAAGCTAGCCATCGCACGACCAACAAAACGAATGTTATCTGCTAGTTCATATGTGAAGTTAGTTAAGAATGAGTTTTTGTTTGTATCAGGGTAAAATTTAGTAACTTCGCCATAGCTATAAGTACAACGACCATTACCGTCTGCATCAATGCCATTCACGGTATTTGGTTCAGCGTCACAAAGCTCAGAGTTTGAGTGATAACCTGTGCTATCTAAGTAGTTAGATACAGGGCTATACGTGCTATATGCACCGTAAGTTTCATCATCTAGTGCCCAAATATCTCTATCGTAAATAGCATCACTTTCCGAATGTTCAAAAGTAAAAATAATATTACCTTTCTCTGCAGTAAAACCAGACGTTACTGAGAACTTACTATTATTTCCACCTTCTACACTTGGTTTATTAAACTCATATTTAAGATTTAAACCATCAAAATCTTTTTTCGTAATGATGTTAATTACACCTGCAACAGCAGCAGAACCATATACTGCAGATGCACCATCACGTAAAATCTCAATACGTTCAACGATAGACATTGGAATAAGAGATGTATCAGCAGAAGCACCTGAAGAAGTACTTGTACCAGGCATACGACGACCATCTAACAATACTAAAGTAGCATCTGAACCTAAGCCACGTAAGTTAACGCTTGAAGTTGCAGAAGAACCGGCACCATAACCCGAAACACCAGTCCAAGAACCGAAAGAGTTTGAAGATAAGTTGTTTAATACGTCACCTACAGATGGCTCACCTGATAGGTTAATGTCTGCAGCTGTAATAACAGTTACTGGTGAACTATTTTCAAGGTCAACTTGCTTAATACGAGAACCAGTTACTTCAACACGTTCAAATCTGTTTTCACTTTTCTCAGCTGCGAATGAACTTGCCGAAAAAGCAGCAGTAGACACTGCACCGAAAGCGATCGCTAAGCGAACTGCCTTTGAAACTTTATTATTTAACATCCGATTCTCCCTAGAATACTTTGTTATTATTTGTTAATTATTATTTATCAATCGTTTTACGACCCCATTATGGGATGAAACGCAACGACTGTGTGATGAATAGTAATGCTTTAATACCAAAAAGGTCAACACCGAATTAACTTTTTACATGTAAATTTACATATGTAAGTAAGACCCGCATTCTAAGATCAATGAGTTAGGAATAACTTAAAACAATAAGCTATTGATTTAAATTGAATTTTTTATTTATCATTAAACTAAAAAATAATAGAGTTTTTAATCTAAATTATTATGAAAAATCTAAATTATTGTTAAAAATCTCAATATTACATATGAATTATTGATTAATGGCACCCATAAAAGAATTTTAATTCAACCAGATTAAATTTTTATTCATTAAAAAACAAACCGACTCCAACCCGTTACTTTTTAATAACAAAAATTAATTGTTTACAATATTAGGTTTATGCTTATTTTTGGGGTTTATTGTTTTTTAAAATAAGTACTTTATGTAATAGCGGAGCCAACTTATAAAAAACTAAGCTGCTCACCTTGGAGTTCTACTGAGGCTGATTCTAATGAGTCTAAAATCATTTGCGCGATGGGTTCTAGCTGTTTTTGTATATAAAGAGGGTAATTTAGACTGTTTTTATCTTTTGGTATTTGTGGTCCTTCTTTCGTATAAATATATTCAACAATTTGACCGCGTGTAACTTCAAAGTCAGCATTTTTAGCTTGTTGTTTTTTTATAGCTTGTACATGTGGCGGAATATTTTTTAAATATTCATGTAAATGCTGCCCTAACCGTTTTCTATAAATTAATTTGTGATCAAACTCTCCTGCATACAGTCGTTCAGTATAGTCTTTTATAATGGGCGCTATATCACTTGCTTTGAAGTTATCTTTAAATAAAGCACCAAATAGCTCTTTCTGAAACTCTTGAGCAAACTCGGTCCAATCACTTCTTACTGTTTCCATGCCTTTAAATATAAGTTTAGGTTGCTTATTATCTATTATTTGCCCTACATAGCGTTTTTTAGAACCTAATTTTTTTCCTCTTATAGTAGGCATAAAAAATGGACTATAGTGAGTTTCAAACTCAATTTCTAAATAGCTTGGCAAATTAAATTCTTTTTTAATATATTCTAGCCAACGTGTATTAATCTCACTCGCTAGCATTGCCCCAACTTCACTGCATTTTTGTGTTGAGTAATCATCACTTACTTTTACAAATGTTGAATCTGTATCACCATAAATAACTTCATAACCAAGGCTTTCGATCCATTTACGGGTTGTTTGCATAATTTCATGCCCCCGTAATGTTATTGAGCTAGAAAGCCGTGGGTCGTAAAATCGGCAACCTTTAGAACCAAGTACGCCGTATAAGCTGTTCATTATTATTTTTATAGCTTGCGATAGCATTGGCTGATTAGTGTCTTTTGCTTTTTGACGGGTATGAGTTAAATGTTCAATTAATAAAGGTAAATGATGTTCATTTCGTGAGAAAACCGCTTCATTAAACCCTCTAATAGCGTGCTCTGGTGAGCCTAACCCTTTAATTAACCCGAGAGGGTCAATACAAAAAGTTCGCATGATTGAGGGATATAGGCTTTTAAAATCTAAAACGAGTATATTTTTATAAAGCCCAGGTGTCGACTCCATTACATAACCGCCAGGGCTTTCAAAAGATAAACCATGGTCCCCTAAATTAGGCGCAATATAACCACTGCGATGTAATAAAGGTAAATATAAATTAGTAAATGCGGCAACCGAACCACCCATTCGTTCAAGCTCAAGCCCTGTTAGTTGGGTTCTGACTATTGCAAATTCAAAGAGCTTTAACTCTGTAAAAATTCTATTAACGAGTATGCAATCTTGCCGATTATAAGCAGCTAAACTTAATTTATCTTCATTAAATTGGCGGATAATTTCACTCAAACGGTTATTCGCTTGAATTAATTTAGACTCACCTAAAACCTTATGTGAAATATTGGCAAGCGAGTAATTATCAAAGTGATAAGTGGCATTCTTTAAGGTATCAATACCATCAATAACACTTCGACCTGGTAAGGTAAGGCTAGTGTAATGTCCTGTTTTTATGTTTAACGGTTGCTGATCTCTACCAAAATCAAGCGTTAATCCAAGCGCCTCTGCCCTTGAATTAAGAACAGAAAAATCAAATTCAATAACATTCCACCCAACAATAACATCTGGGTCATTATTATTTATATATTGCTGTAATTTTTGTAATAAGCTTATTTCGTCAAAGCACCAATCAATATTAAATGATTGATTATGCTCTTGTAGCTCACCAATCATTAACACCGTATCAAGACCATTTCCTACAAGTCCAACCGAAAATAATACGCCTTCTGCGTTGCACTCTATATCTAGTGAAAGCGATTTTAGTTTTGGAGTATATTCAGGGTTTGCTTTTAACTTTGCATCATCAATTAAAATAAAACCATTTTTTTGAGATACGTCTCCAGTAACCCACACCCCACCTTTTATAAAACGCTCCATTAAAAACCGATCACTGTGACGTATGTCTGCTTCGTATATATTTATACGCTCTTGAAGTAACATGCGCGCCTTATAAAGGGTGCCTGTGTCATTAAAATAGCAGCCTATGCATGCAACTCCACTAAAATGGCGCATTTCTACCATTTTAAAGTTAACACTTATATTTTCTTTATTTAGTATGCTTTGTGCAAAATTATGTTTATCTTGTGGAATAAAAAACACAGCTTGTTGGTTTTCAACAAGCACTTTAATAGGTCCATGCTCTGATACAAGCCAATAGCAAAGCGTGATCCCTCGCCTACTCTTAGATGAGTATTGTTGCCTTGATAAAATAAAGCCCTGATAGATTGCTTGTGTCAATGTACGATCCCACTTAATATATACACTGTAATTATATACATACTTTAGGTAAATCATCCCATGCTTTCTGACTCACTAAAAAAAACAATTAGGCAAGTACACCAGCATGTGGCTAGTAACCTAAATGATTATCGCCCTCGCAGCAGTCAAAACTACCTTGTTGCCGAAATAGCAAAAACCCTTGCAGGCGAATATCACAAAAAACAACGCATATGTGTTATCGAAGCTGGCACCGGTACTGGTAAGTCTCTAGCTTATTGTTTAGGCGCATTGCCTCTTGCCTTAGCTCAAAAAAAGAAGTTGGTTATTTCTACAGCAACCGTTGCGCTTCAAGAACAATTAATAGCAAAAGAGCTTCCATTTTTTAAAAAGCATTCCGGACTCGACTTTAAATTTGACTTAGTAAAAGGTCGCCATCGTTATATTTGTGCCCACAAACTACACAATGCTGTAAATGGCGATAGCCAAACACAAATGGATTTTATGCCCACGCTTACCTCACCATTAAGCCCAATGGAAACCAAATGTTTAAATGAGTTATACAACGCGTATGTAAATAAAAAATGGCAAGGTGATAGAGACAGCTGGGCTGATACCGTACCAGACAAAGTGTGGAACTTAATAGCGTGCGACAAACATTCGTGCCAGCGCCAAATGAAAGCACATCAAACGTGCCCGTTTCAGCTTGCTCGTAATCAATTAATGCAAATGGATGTGCTGGTAATTAATCACTCTTTATTACTTGCCGATTTAGACTTAGGCGGCGGTAAAATTTTACCCGAACCCGACAACACTATTTACGTAATTGATGAAGCGCACCATTTAGCGCATATAACACGCGATTTTTCTTCTGCCGCAGCAACAATTAAAGGCACGATAGAATGGCTTGATAAGCTCACTAAGTTTAGCGGGAAAATGGCTAAAATTTTAGTGGGTCAAAGGGCTATTGGACAAAACTTTAAACTTTGCGACAGTATTAACGATGCAAATAAAGATTTAAAAGTAGTTCGCGATATTCTCGATAATGCCGATTTTGAATATTCAAAAGATGATACTTATCGCTTTGAGCACGGTGAAATTCCAGAATCGCTGCACAGTAAAGCTAAAGATATAAGCGAAGCCACGCAAGACGCACTTCGTTGTTTAAACAAAATGCACGACACCCTTACCCAAGATGTAAGTGATGGCGACATAAAACCTTACGTTGCCGACCCAATACTAGGCGAAAGCGGACAATATATAAACCGATTAGAGCAATTAAATAAACTGTGGTTTAGTTACGCTAAAAAAGGTGAAGGTGCTCCTCATGCAAGGTGGATAAAACGTCTTGAATATAAAAGCCACCACGATCACTTATTAAGCGACTGTCCTATCGAAGTAGGTTACTACCTAAAAGATAAGTTGTGGAGAGAATGCGCAGGCGCTGTTTTATGCTCAGCTACGTTAAGTGCACTAGGCTCGTTTGATCACTTTGCTTACGAAACAGGACTTGCCAAAGAGGAAGGGGTTAAATTTATTAAAGTACCTTCTCCTTTTGATTATCCAAAACAAGCTACTTTACGCATTCCTGTATCTAAAATAGAACCAACCGACAAAGAATTTAGCGACCACTTAGCTAAAACATTACCAGAGTACCTAAATGATAAAAAAGCGAACCTTGTATTGTTCGCTTCTTATTGGCAAATGGACCATGTAACAAAGTTTCTTAGAACAAAAGGTTTTAACTTATTAGTACAAGGTGAGATGTCGCGAGAGGCTTTGCTTAAATTACACACAAAAAATATAGACGAAGGCAAAGGTAGTATTTTATTTGGAACTCAAAGCCTTTCAGAAGGTCTTGATTTACCTGGTAAATATTTAGAGAACCTAATTATTACTAAAATCCCCTTTGCGGTTCCTACTTCACCTATAGAAGAAGCGCAAGCAGAATTTGTGCAAAGCAAAGGCGGTAATCCATTTTTAACGATTACAGTGCCCGACGCCGCAAAGAAATTGGTACAAAGCTGTGGTAGACTGCTGCGAAAAGAGAGTGATGAAGGCTGTATTACTATTCTCGATAGACGCTTAATTACTAAGCGATACGGTAAAGCCATGCTCGACACCCTACCACCTTTTAAAAGACAAATAGATTATTAATGTTTGAACTCGCACTCGATCCAACAACCTGGGCTGTTTTATGTGCTGTTGCACTTGCCGCAGGTTTTATAGACGCTATCGCTGGTGGCGGTGGTATGTTAACTGTGCCTGCTTTATTAACTGCTGGCTTACCTCCACATTTAACATTAGGAACAAATAAACTAGCAGCAAGTTTTGGCTCCTTAACAGCAAGTTATACATATTATAAAAAAAACTTATTTAGCCCAAAATTTTGGGTCGCATCCATTATTGCCACAGCAATAGGGGCGTTAATTGGTACTGTTGTCGTTGATCACCTAAGTCTCAATTTTTTAAATAAACTACTGCCTATTATCATCATTTTAGTCGCATGCTACAGCTTGTTTGGCAACTTGAGCACAACTCAAGGCGACGAACTGCCTAAGCTCACTAAAATTATGAAAATTAAACAGTGGTTACAAGGTTTAGTATTAGGCTTTTTTGACGGTTTAGCAGGTCCTGGCACAGGTACCTTTTGGACAGCATCAAATGGCATGATTTATAAAATGAATCTACTTTTGAACTGTGGTTTAGCGCGTTCAATGAACTTTGTATCTAACTTTATATCGCTCATAACCTTTGTAGCTTTGGGGCATGTAAACTTTTTACTTGGCATTACCATGGGCTTTTTTATTATGCTTGGTGCATGGATTGGCGCCCATTCTGCGATACGGTTTGGCAGTAAATTTATTCGCCCTGTATTTAATACTATGGTTATACTTTTAGCATTAAAGCTAATTTATGAGGCTTACTTTTAATATGCACCCTACAGCTTTAGATAAACTACGCCAACAAGTTGCAACACTAAAACAACAAGCCGAGCAATTTGATAAAGCTAAACTTTTTTCTAAAAATCGCTATATGCAAGCACAGCCTAGCTTGTTTGACCGTGCAGTTTTTAGTACAAAGAGTATGAACCTAGCCGATTACGTAATAGAAATAGAAGACGAAGTATCAAGGTTACCACCAAGCGATCATCGCCATGCTTATACCTATGCATTAGAACGTATAAGTACTCAGGTACAAGCCGTATTTAACGTTATTAAATCAACGCCTATTTGGGTTAAAGAAAACAAAAGTCACTATAAACCTCGCCCTAAGCAAACCGTTTATAAGCAAGCAGTACAAAAAATCATGCAATCATCCCATGAGCTTTACGACGAATTAAAGCAAAACCATGAGTTTGAACGCCGTTTAGTGCTCATGATTGAAGAGCGTAAAATGCAAATGGATAAAGCCTCGCCAGCTAAAGCACAAAAGCTTAACCTTGAAATATTAAGCACACACGCTCGATTAGGCCGCTGCAGAAAAGCAATTTCTGCCACTGAGGATAAAATACAACAAGTAGAAAAACAGCAGCTGCGTTAAGGCGCACTTTACTATGCAGCTTTATTATCATCCATTGTATTCAGATCTTACTCTGCCAGAGCGCCATCGATTCCCTATTCAAAAGTATCAGTTACTTAAAACCGAAATAGAAAATCTAGGTGTTTCGGCTATTCACTTTCAAGATCCTAAAAAAGTAACCGCATCTCAACTTGCGCTATGTCATAGCCAACGTTATATAGATGACTTTTTAAATGGAACACTAAGTGATAAAGCGATTAAAAAGATGGGATTTCCCTATTCGCAACAACTTGTAGAGCGTACTCTTTTATCAATTGGCGGGAGTATTCAAGCTGCTGAAGCGGCTTTTAGTCACGATCTAACCTTCAATTTAAGCGGTGGTTATCATCATTCTCATAGCGATTTTGGCAGTGGCTTTTGTATTTTTAATGATTTAGCTATTGCAGCAGCACATTTAATAAATACAGAGCAAGCCGACACTGTTTTAATTTTTGATTGCGACGTACACCAAGGCGATGGCACAGCACAAATCACTAAAAACCATGACCAAATTATTACCTGCTCAATTCATTGTGATCAAAACTTCCCTCGTAATAAGCAGCAATCCACCTACGATTTTGCATTGCCCGCTAAAACAACCGACGCTGAGTACCTTGCTACATTAAGGCAAGCACTCGGTTTTTGCGTGCGCATTCATAACCCTGACATTATTTTGTATAATGCAGGCGCTGATATTTACACTAAAGACGAGTTAGGCTTGCTTAATATATCGCTCAATGGCGTATATGAGCGCGACTTGTTTGTTATCAACTTTTGTAAGCAACATCAAATCCCACTAATGTGCGCTTTAGGTGGCGGTTATCAGCGTAATTTGAGTTCACTAATTAATGTTCATAAACAACTATTTAAAGCCGCTATCGATTTATAACAAGCCTTAGTATAGACTCAGTAAAACGGATTATTTTTAAAGCGGTGGAATATGCGACTACATGAAGACATACACAACTATTACGAAAAGATTGTTCTAGAAGAAATTATTAAACGTAAACTTAATGAACAATACAACGAAGATGTAATGGCAGACTTTTGCTGTACTGTGTTAAATCAACTTCCACCTCGCTACATTCGTTACGATGTAGATATGGCATTTTATTTACCACAAACAGAACGTATACACATGGAAGAACGCGTACAAACAGCTATAAATGTTGCCATCAGCCAAATATCAAAAAAGAAAGAATTACATGACAAATCCACTTGATCAAGCACCAAAACATATCAAACTTGCAGTAGATTTAATTATGATACTAGAGCAACACGATGTTGCTCCAGAGGAAGTACTTAAAGCACTTGAAATAGTTAAAAATGACTTTGAAAAGAATCAAACTGAAAGTTAGTTTTACTCAACCAGCTCAATTGGGGAAGTTATTACAACGCCTTCGTATTTCTCACAATCAACTTTCACTTCGTTAAAGCGATGTTTAGCGCTTACTGATTTTTGACAACTTACATTTTGTGATTTTAAACCATATTGCTGTTTGTATAAGGCAACTATTTCATCAAATTGTTGCTGTTGCACTACTGAAGCTGCATTATAAAAAGCACTACACTGCGACGACCACTCATCAATCCCAGCCTCAGCTGCAACCCCTAACCAGCCCATGCCGAGTTTTGTTGACTGAGTTAAATACTGGCCTTTCAAAAACATAAACGCCAACGTGTATTGTGCGCTTTTATAGTCTAGCAGGCTCTTTTAAATAATTGAAAGCGACCTCAAACTGCCCTTTTCGATACGCTTTAATACCATTGTATTCATTCTTTTTCATAGTTGTATCACTGTAAAGGTTGATTGGGCTTGAATTACATCCCCACAACAAAGTGATAAATACCATAGAAGCTACTGAGAACTTTTTCATTCTTATCCTTAATTTATTATTTTTATATGCCAGTTCCGAATATGGCTTACACTTTTTATAAACCCTGTTATTCTAAAAACCAATCAGCATAATTAAAATACTATTATGACCTTAGCAAGCTTACTGCGATTATTTTTTCTGGCCGCTATTTGGGGCGCTTCTTTTTTATTTATGCGAATGGCAGCTAACAGCTTGGGGCCTGCGGTATTAATTGAGCTTAGAGTCGGCTTTGCTGCAGTTACTTTATTTATTGTCGCTTTGTATTTAAAACGCCGCTTAGCGTTTATCCAACATAAAAAACACTTTTTTATTATAGGCGCGTTTAATTCTGCTTTGCCGTTTTTATTTTTTGCTTACGCAGCCCAAACTATTAGTGCATCCACACTCTCAATTTTAAATTCTACAACACCAATATGGGGTGTTGTCGTTGGAATTTTATGGACGAAAACAAAGCCCAATAAAAGTATGGTGCTTGGTTTACTACTTGGCTTAATAGGCGTTGCAATACTTGTTGGGCAAAATCATTTTGTATTAACTAGCCAATCCATCATAGCTATAGTAGCAGCATTAAGCGCATCACTTTGCTATGCCATTGCATCGCATTACACCAAAAATGCGCCTAAACTGGCCCCATTCGATAACGCCCATGGCTCAATGTGGGCTTCAAGCTTTATGGTATTGCCGCTTATCTTATTTATGCCAATACGAGAAATACCAAGCACCAACGTTATGCTAGGTGTACTCGTATTAGGAGTAGTGTGTACCGCCCTTGCTTATATTTTATTTTTTAAATTAATCGACGATATAGGCCCAACTTCGGCACTCACTGTTACCTTTTTAATTCCGTTATTTGGTATATTTTGGGGGCATTTAATTTTAGATGAGAAAATAGGGTCCAATACATTACTAGGCGCATTATTTGTAATTGTAGGCACAATGCTTGTAACTGGATTTTTACCACGAAAAAAGCACTTAGCTAAAACAAGCTAAATGCTTTTACCAAACGCTTACTTTTGTGCCTTTTTGCTTAAGTTTTCAATTAAGTCTTGGGCGCTAAAACTGTTGTCGCTAGGTTTTATTCCTTTACCCATTTTAATGTCAATCAGGGTGTGCACTTCTTTGCGTTTATCATTGTTGCTCACCTGCACGCCTACGCTGCTTGACGGGCGGACGCGTGTTTCGCAGGTTAATAAACCGCAGTTTCGCTCATATTGCTGGCTTTGTGATGCACTAATAGATGACGCGGGGGCTTGCGATTTAGACTCAACAAAGGTTTCTTTATTAGTTACAACAAACCAGTCGTAGCCTTGCGCTTGGGTAAGCTCAGCCGCACGTAATAATGCATAGTCACCGGCATCGGCTACGTTGTTTGACACACTTTTAAACTCTACTCGGTATTGGTCGTCGCTAATTTTTTGTTCACTGTAACCTTGCGAGCCATTATTCGCGGCACGGTAATCAGGTTTAGATGCACAACCTGCCATTAATAGAATACTAATTATTAAAATAGATGTTTTCATAATTCACCTCGTTTTATACACACTATTATTTGTTTAACTGCCATTTTGCGCTAATTGCTTGCTGCTCTTGCGCTCTATCTAGTGGAGCGCCACTGATCATGTCATCAATAACAGTATCTAAAGCACTTTTGCTTGATGCTGTTTGATATTGCGCGTTGTTAACAGCTTGCTGTTTAGCGGTTTTCGCTTTGATTTGCCAACCGTTTTGGGTTTTACAGGCAATGCTTATTTGTGTTGTATTTTCTAAGCTTATTGCATACTGCCTACAAAGCTCACCTTGCTGACTTTTAAAGCTAAGCTGTGCATTAAATAGTGAACCATCACTCTGCTCAAACGTATCACCACTTAGCTGTGTATTAAGTGCTGTTGTAATAGTATTGCCAGCTATATTTTGCACGCTACTTGGTTGTAAATAACTGGTCATTGCAATACCAAATACCACTGCAATACTTGCCGCTACGGCTAAGCTTTTATTAGCCGATTGCTTAAGCTGTTGCCAAAGAGAAAACTGTACAACATTATTCTCTGCATTTAGTTTGGCAGCAGTTCTTGCAAGTGCATCACTCATTGGGGTTGAATCAATACTCGTTGAATTCTCTTTTACTAACGCATCCACCTCACTAAGTTCGGCTAATCGCATTACTAATTCGTCGTCGGTTTCAAGCGCTGTTCGCACTTGCTCCATATCATCATCGTTTAGTTCTGAGTCCAAAAAGGCGCTAAGTGTTTCATCGTTAATGCTCATACTTGCTCCTTATTAAAGTCAGGTTTAATTAAATTATAAAGTGTACTGCGTGCTCGTGATAACTTACTCATTACGCTACCTATAGGTATATCTAATGTATGTGCCACCTCTTTGTAAGCCATGCCCTGTAAAGCCACCAGAGATACAATCGCTCGTTGTTCATCTGGTAATTGGCCTAAAGCTACATTTACTTTTTGCATCATTTGCATCATTTCTAATACGTTATGTTCATCATTTGTTATTAGCTCTGGTAAAATATCTGCTTGCGCTGTGTTTTGTCTAACTTTGCGTGAGCGATACTCATCTATCCATACATTACGGCAAATTTTAAAAGCCCATTTTGCGGGCTCAACATCATCTGGAATACCTTTTACTAATAGTTTTTCAATTGTTATTTGCACTACATCGTCTGCATCTGCTTTACTACCTGTTAGTGAGTAGGCAAAACGCCTAAGCATAGGTAATAAGTTTTTTAATGTTTCGTTCATTGATTTACCCCTTTTATAAAGAAGACGATTCAAAAAAACATTTATTCCCAATTAAATGAAATTATTTTATTTGTTAAACGTTATACATCTAACAGTGTAATTTATAAGAGACAACTCAGTATGAATATTAAGAATATCAATGTTAAAGGTATCAACGTTAAACATCTAATTACCGTGTCACTTTGCACTTTTTCAATGTCTAGCTTTGCAAGCATTTTGCAAGTTGACCAAGTTCTGCAACAATTAAACCCGATCGAACAACGAATTGAGTCAGCTCTAGAACGAGCTCAGCGTTTGCCGTTACCCGTGCCTATACCCCAAATATCTATTGATGAATTAAAAGCACAAATAAGCGAACCAATTAGCAACTTGCCTAATGTGCTCAACATAAATATGAATACTCAAAATACGGTATTTGTAGAGGTCGTCGTTGAAGATGGTTTTAGAGCGATAGAACGTCAATGGTTACTTATGGTCAATCTTGAGCAGCTAAATATACTCAAAAATAGAAACATCTCAATTGTGTCTGTAAAAAATTACAGTGCGCTCAATATGAGCTTAGTCCGCTTTAATGTGCCGCAAAACATTGACTCTAAAACAGATCTTTTAAAAACTCTTAATTTAGACAGCTCAGCATTACTTGATAGAAACCATATTTATCAAGCTCAAACAAATACAAACCAATCAACTAACCATAAACTAAGTATGCCCTCATCTTACTGTATGGATCCTACAAAAATAGGAATAATTGACAGTGCTGTTAATCAAAAACACAGCGCGTTTGCAAACGCAAATATAAAAACCAGCAGCTTTTTACCCCAAGGACTTAGCTCTCCAAATTTACATGGCACAGCTATTGCTGGTTTATTGATCGGAAAAAACAAACAACTCACGCCATTACTTGGTAATGCACAACTATATAGCGCAGAAGTATTTTATCGCCAATCAGAATATGCTCAAGGTGCTACATTATTTGCTATTGTTGAAGCGCTTAATTGGTTAGTAAGCAATAAAGTACCCGTTATAAATATGAGCCTTACAGGACCAAATAACGCAATTTTAAAGGCAAGTATTGAAGCCTCCATTAATGAAAACGTATTAATTGTAGCCGCTGCGGGCAATCAAGGCCCGGCTTCGCAACCGCTTTATCCAGGGGCTTATGACAGTGTTATTGCAGTAAGTGCTATTAACGAAAAAAATGAAATTTACAGATGGTCAAATAAAGGGACCTATATAGATTTTGCAGCCTTAGGGGTAAATGTACTAACAGCTTTGGGGAATGGAAAGTTTGGTAGGGAGTCTGGTACATCTGTTGCAGCACCACATGTAAGTGCTGCATTGAGCTGTTTATTAGTAAAACACAATAATAATAAATCAAAAGCGCTTGATGAGTTGACCTCTCTTGCTCATGACTTAGGTGAGCCTGGTAAAGACACTACTTTTGGTTATGGTGCAATATATCCTCCTAAAAATGCACTTTAATAGAAACCGAAAATACAGACTGAGTGTACGTGTTACTACTTAGCTTTGATTGATAGTCACCATATTCAGCTTCAGTCATTAAGGTAACATGTTCAAATATATCTACATTGTAAAACGTATTTACTACATTTCGATGCTCATCTCGTGACGAAACATCTTCAAAAAAATCATCACTAATTTGTTCTTCATAATTTTTATTTTGATAGCGCCAACCCGCCCCAACTTGATTTACCATATTAAACGCAGTAAATTTATGCGTTATTTTGGTATTAACACTATAACCACTAAAATCGTATTGGTTGTCGTTTGCATCTTCCTTATCAGCACTTAATGACGCCATTACCATTGTTTGACCACTATTTATAAAATGATAAATAGCTAAGTCGGCACCAATACCATCTGCATTTCGTTCTTTTACAGTAGCAAAGCGTTTAGCCTTTGTTTTTATACTCATACGTAAGTAAGTTTGTGGATTTAAAAAACGTCCGTAATAAGCACTCGCTTGGTTAAAGTGTAAAAATGTATCGCCATCAACATTTGCTTTTGCGCCATCGTAACGCACACCTATTTCGTGTCCATTAAAGCTATAGCTGCCATCTAAACCATACTGATGTAAATCCAAATCATATTGATCAAACTCATTATAGTCTTGCTGTTCAAATCGGTAGCTTGATGTAAGTTTAGCTGCTTTAGTTATCTGCCATTTTGCACTTGCCCCTGTCGATAGCTTAATACCGCTATCGCTTTGCGACGAAATGTCATCAAGCTCTTGAATCGAAAGAGCAGAATTACTTAATATTCCAACTGATACATCGCCATTTATATCAAAACTACTTCTTTGTTCACTCGTTGGCGTTTGTGCAAGAGTTGCTTGGGCGCTAAATACACATAATGTAGCTGTAATAACTGCTTTCATATTATTCTCCAACAAGCCGAATAGATAAATCTATCCGACTTTCATGAGCCATATTAAATGCTTTAAAGACCTAGGTCTAAATTGTTTGTGATACTTGTAACTACTTCACTTGCAGTGGTAAGTGCAACATCATTACTAATTTGATCGGTCACTGCTGAGCTAACCTGTCCGCTTACACTTTGTTGTATTGTGCTTTGCAGTGAGTCAACCGTACTATTTTGCACGCTTGCAATTAAAGATTGCTGAACACCGCTCATTACCTCAGAGTTTGCATCCATAACACTCACTGCTTGCAGTGCTGGATTGGTTGCATCACCCACGTTAATTTGGCTCGTTAGGTCACTTGTATTAACCGTGTTTAGAGCATCAGTTTGAGAAACCGCATCACTTGAATTGCTAATACTCGATAATAACGATGTATCAGTGCTTGCAGTGGCAGATTCGGTGGAATCTAAAGTAGGAATTGGCGTTAAACTTACTAAAGAAGAGTCACTCACAACATCTTCTAAGTTAGTTGTTGAGGTAGTTAGCTGCGTTGTAGCATTTTGTGCTGTATTAACTGCACTACTTAATGAAGAAGCTGAAGAGTTAAGTGATGAAGTATTTAGTGCAGAACGAGTAGATGAAACAAGCGAGTCTGGTAATTGCATTACATCGCCTTGTTCACTCTGTGTTGCAGACTCTGTATTATCAGTGGGTGTTGTTGGTTCCGCTGTTTCTGATTCAGAAGTAGTTACACTCGACTCATTTGATACATTCGTTTCATTATTGCCGCTTGCATTTAAACCATTTTGAGAAATTTGCAACGATGTAGATGTTTGTTGTTCTGCCGACGCTGACTGAGTGATTTCAATATCTGCTGCGTACGCTGCACCTACAAAAGTACAAGTACTGCTTAACATCATTACACTTACAATTTTATTTAATTTAATCATTGTTTTGTCCTCTAGTTTGTCGGATTGACATAAAGAAGACGAACGAGTAACTATTTTATTCCAAAATAAAATGAATAAATTAAATTTAAAGGCGTTAAAAACTTAAAACAGCTAGAATTAAAAACAAAAAATTTAACCTCTAAAGATAAACACGCCCTAATCATTTGCTTGCTGAATCAGCAATAACAACTCAGCTGTAGCAGTCGCATCAGCAAGTGCTCGGTGATGGCTGGTTAAATTTAAATTAAAATGCGATGAGAGATTACCCAATGAGTACGACTTTAAGCCTTTAAATGCTTTACGTGATTCAACGACGGTACACAGCTTTGGCATTTTAAAAAAGTGCCCTGCCATCTCGCATTCTTTTTTAATAAAGCCATAGTCAAAGTTAACGTTATGAGCTACAAAAATACTGCCTGCTAGTTTATCTATTAGTGGTTTTACAACCTCTGAAAATACGGGCGCGTTATAAACCATACTATCGCTAATACCGGTTAATGACGTTATAAACCCTGGTATATGCCGCTCGGGGTTAACTAAGCTCGTCCAGCTATCAATTACTTTTCCGTGCTGTACTTTTACAAGGCCTATTTCGGTAATTCGGTTACCGCCTTTTAAACCACCGGTGGTTTCTATGTCTACCACACTGTAAATACGGTTAGGATCTACAAACCATTTAACCGCTGCAATGTGTACTTCAAAACCAACGTTTTTTAAATTATCAATGGTGGTTAATTGGTTGCGTCTTAGTTTGTCGCCCGGTGCTTTTACCTCTTCAAAATGTACCTTGCCATTATTGATAACCATTAAGTCGGGGTAGCCGTCTTTTAGCTGTAAATAATGTTTACTCATATTAATTAAATGAGTATTTAAAGCCTCTATAGGGCTATTTAAAATAAGTGCTTCTAGCGGTTGTAACAACTCTTGATGCCATCTAAATAAGCCGTTAGGTTGCTCAAAATATTGCGCTATATTTTTACATACTAAATTAAGTAATGACTGTGGCGTTTGACACTGTGCTAAGCGTTCATTTATTTGTACTTGTTGCGCTTCATAAAAATTATCGAGCCTTAATACTTGCGGGTAAATATCAAACTCATTACATGGCGGGTAAGGCGACTCAATAAATAATTCGTGCCAAAACACTAAGCCAAATAAACTCTGCCAAAGCGTGTTTTCGGTATTAAATACTTGCATCCCTTGGCGAGTATAATAATCGTTTACGCCCTGCTCTACTTCACCTCTATACAATTCATCAATTTCAAGTATGCACTGTGTATCGCTAAGCATTGCACTTAAACGCGATCGTGTTTTTTTATTAAACTTACGCATTAAAAAATCGTCAGCAAAATACAGTAAATCATCAGTAAGCGGGCTTTCTATAATGGTTTCTAACCGTGCCTTTACCCACTCTTTATTACCAAGTCTATATTGCTCTCTTATTTGAATTTCTTGTGCTTCGCTATCCTCTACACAGGCTTCAAGCAAGCTAAAAGCAAGTTCGCTATCAACTACCTTTAACTGTCGATAAAGCTTAACTAATAATTTATTTTTTAGTAAAACTGCAATTGCACCATGCGCAGCTTGCACTAAAACCTGCGACGCTAAAGCAGCATAGTCGCTTTCATCAGTTATATTTTTAAATGCTAATCTGTAGCGGTTTAATAAGTAATTTGATTGCGCTTCGTCAAGTGTTTCAAAACGCGATAAGCTCTCGCTGTGCCCTTCGCGCGTAGCGGTTAAGCCTAAATCTCGCATTACAAAACGGTTTTGATGATTTACATCACCACTGCTTAGCTTACCTGCAAATAAAAACTCAAAGTACTCGTAATAATCACTGCGATTATTAATTACGTACTGGCTATAAAGTGGTGCTAAATCATATGGTCGAGTTTTAAAAAATGCACATGCAATACCAACCAGCGCGCCTTTAGCTGCACTTTTTTTAAAGCTTATCTCTTGTGGGTAATTACCTAGTAATTCTAGCAATGAGGGTTTTGTTAAGTGCGCTAATAGCTCTGAATAATGCTGCTCGTTTGGCTCAAATAAAATACCGACCGCTTTTAAGGCATAAATAGCCTGATGTGGCGAGGTTATTTCTTCATAATTTAATGACTGCGTTTGCACTAAATAAGGCTTTCGCGAATATACCCGCGCCAGCATGCATTGGCTTTGTTCATCAAGTTGATTAACTTTATTAATAAACACTTTATGTTTAGGTTCTAACAAGTGCATACATTTATTAGTCACAAATTCAATGAGTTCTCTAAAGTGCGCTAAATAGTATTTTGCTGGTAATTCTTTTTTCATAACTTCGCCACAACTGTATATAAAAACAGTATCCAGTATTTGTAGTTATTATTCAATATTAAAGTTGTACCAATAGGTGTTTGAGCAAATATTTGATAAAGAAAAGTTTATTGTGACCGTTCACTCTTTAGTATTTTAAAGCGAAATTACGGGGCAGTTAGCATTTTAGATAATGGGATTACGCTATATTGAAATAACGGTGGGAGGTAGTGCGACTTAGAGCACGAAGTAAATAAAGCGCTTTTATAAAAAAGCGCTAACATAAATATAATTATCGCTTAGGTAAGCTTTTACTTATTTCTGCACAAAGTTTAGAAAACGGCAATGTTTGCAAAAATACCGTCCCGCCTTGACCAATTCCGCGAACTCGACTGTTAAAAATGCCTTCTCCTGAAAAAATTACATTTCTTAAGCCACCAGATAACTCTGCATCAAATCGAATGCCTTTTGTGTAGCCAACAAGACTGCCACTATCAACGATTAGCTCTTCGCCATCTTTTAAATCATGCTGAATAATCGAGCCACCAGCATGAAAAATTACTTTATCGTCACCTTTAATTGACTGAAAGACTAAACCTTCTCCGCCAAAAAAGCTGCCCATACCCGTTCCTGCAAATGCAACCGAGATACTGGTACCGAAAGAAGCCGCTATGTATGCGCCTCGTTGCAAAAATATTTCGCCATCAACTTCGCTCAAATCAAGCCCAACAATGGTTCCTAAGTACGGAGCTCCAAATACTACTTTTGCTCGTTTATTACCAACATTTTTGTATTGCATAACCGTAGCAGATTCGCCAGCCATCATGCGTTTAGCTGCGCCAAACAAATTACTTACAAGCCCACTTTTAATTGCGCTTCCATCTGTTAATGTGGCTTCCATAGTAATGCAAGTATCCATCCAACTCATTGCACCGGCTTCAGATATGCATATTTCCCCAGGATCTAATGTAATTTCTGCGGCTTCAGCCATTGGCTGACCAATAATTTCAAGATCTATTTCATGGCACTGTTTCATAATCGTCCTTGTTTTTAGTTAATTATTAATTGTAATGCATATATTAAACACTATTTGACAATTTTATCCACTGCGCTCAAATACTTTAAACGCAACAATTGTTTTTGTTTACTTGATGAAGTTTACTGAATATGAGTATTTACTCACAATGACATACTATAAGTTACAAGAAAGCATAGAACACGGTTCAATATAGAAATACTATTAATTTTAAGCAGTAAAAATCAAACTCTGAGTCAATTTAAACTTTCGAAGAGTGTTAATTTTATAAACACGCCACCATTTTCACCTACATATTCAATTGCTACCTCTTTGCCATCAATAAAACGCTTGTACATATCGCTCTTTTAACAATTAATATATTTTTTACCATCTAGTTAATCCTACTAAATAATATTCCTAACTTTACTGGCTTGATTGAATTAATAGCAAGTGAAGGTAGTAAATAAGTAACAATAACTCATTTAAATTGGCACTTATCAACGGCTGCAAACATTCATAATCACCTGAAATTAATTTAATACCGTAAAGTGTTAAGCATTAATGGTTTGCTATACTATATGCCTTTGTATTAATTAATGTTCAGAGCGCACAATGACAACACATACACCACCTAATAAGCCCATACCGGCAGTAAGTACACCGACTGAGGCATCCATTTTATATGTTATTTTTATTTCTGCCGTTGCTGCTATTGGTGGCTTTTTGTTTGGTTTTGATTCTGGCGTAATAAACGGTACGGTTTCAGCGCTTGGTAATGCATTTAACTCAAGCAGTGTAGCAACCGGATTTAATGTAGCGTCGGTGTTGTTAGGTTGTGCTTTAGGAGCATTAGCTGCAGGACCGCTTGCTGATAAATTTGGTCGCCGATCTATTATGATTGCTACAGCCATCATATTTGCTATTAGCGCATTTGGTTCAGGTATTAGCGACAGTTCAGCTGAATTTATTTTTTACCGCTTATTTGGTGGTTTGGGTATAGGTGCAGCATCTGTTTTAGCTCCCGCATATATTTCTGAAGTTGCCCCTCCTACAATTCGCGGTCGCTTAGCTACTTTGCAACAACTTGCAATAGTGCTGGGTTTATTTGCCGCTTTTTTAAGTAACTACCTTATTGCAAATGCGGCTGGTGGCGCACAAGAAGTATTAACGTTTGACTTAGCCGCTTGGCGCTGGATGTTTTGGGCAGAGCTTGCGCCTGCAACGCTGTTTTTAATCGGCGTTTTATTTATACCTGAATCACCGCGTTATTTAGTTGCCCAAGGTAAAATTGATGACGCTAAAACTGTATTTAGTAAAATATCGAATGACAATGCTGATACGCAAATAAACGATGTTAAACGCTCACTCCAAAGCGATACAAAACCAAGTATTCGTGATTTATTTATCGATGGCAGTAAAAAAGTCCACCCTATTGTCTGGGTAGGTGTGGCACTGAGTGTTTTTCAGCAATTTGTAGGTATTAACGTAGTATTTTATTACGGCTCTGAGCTGTGGCAAGCGGCGGGATTTGATGAATCGCAATCACTATTTATAAATGTACTAGCAGGTACTACTAACATCGTATCTACTTTTATTGCGATTGCATTAGTTGACAAAATTGGTCGTAAACCACTGTTACTAATAGGCAGTATTGGTATGTTTGTGAGCCTAAGTGCACTTACTTACATATTTGGCAGTGCAGGACTTGATGAAGCAGGAAAGCTTGCCCTTAGCGATAATATGGGTACTTTTGCACTGATTATGGCGAACTTGTTTGTGGTATTTTTTGGCTTAAGTTGGGGTCCTGTAGTATGGGTGTTATTAGGCGAAATGTTTAATAACCGTATTCGTGGTGCAGCCCTTGCTGTGGCTGCAAGTGCACAGTGGATTGCTAACTTTGCAATCACCATGACCTTCCCTATTATGCTTGCAAATATTGGTCTTGCGGGTGCTTACGGGTTCTATGCTTTTTCGGCACTTATTAGCATATTTTTTGTGGTTAAATATATTAAAGAAACACGCGGTAAAACGCTCGAATCAATGTAAATTACAAAATATAAAATAAACTCCCGTCTACTTGGTTTAACCCAATTGTAGGCGGTGCTTTATTGCTTTAAATATATAGGAGGTAATAATTAAAGTGCTAAAGCTCAATAAAAGCACTTAAGCCTCATTGCCAATTAAGCAAAATCACCCTAAGTGCATACCATACAAACTTTTGAATAGCTTTATCATAAATGTGAATCATGACTTACATTTAAATCTCTATAAGACACACATAATAATTGTTACACTGCCCCACAAATTTAAAGATTGTTAGCATAAAACGTATTTTAAAAGTTATTTATATCGATAAATTTATTTTCAATTTTACTCATGCCCTTATTTCGATTTCTCTCTTATAACTCGATATATTAAGCATCTAATAATTGCTTATAGGTTATCCGATATTATTTATGTTTGTATCGCTCCTTAAATCATTTCACTTTAAACAAAAAAACAGCCCCCTAAAAAGCCTAAGTTTATTATTTTTTACATCAATTATTTTACTTATTAAGCCCTTACAAACCTAATAGCAAAGTTTGCTATAAAGCGCTTTGTAAAACATATTCAAAAAACAGGTACGTTATGAAACCGAACATTATTAGTTTTATCTTAGTCACACTAATCGTTTTATTATCAGGGTGTGCTGATAGTGATCCGAAACCAGAACCTGTCACGCTAACATTGAAAGATGTACATTTTAAGTTCGAGGAAGGTAAAGGTGTTATTACTGAATATCTAGCCGATTATAAAGATATTATTATTCCGGATAATTTTGATGGCATACCTGTCACTGTTATTGATTATGAAGCATTTAAAACACGCGGTCTTAATAGTGTCGTTCTTCCTAATTCTTTGGTTGAGATTGAAGGGAAAGCGTTCTTAGGTAATAATTTAAAAAGTGTTGTAATCCCTGATTCTGTGACGTATATCGGGGGTAGTGCCTTTGCATCCAATCGTTTAGCTGAGGTACAAATATCTAGCTCACTGGAAATGTTAACGTCAAACGTATTTTTTAATAACGCCCTAACACAAGTCGTTATTCCTGATTCTGTTATTTCCATTGGTGACTCATCGTTTGGAACAAATGCGCTCACCAATGTTACTATTTCCTCTTCCGTAACACATATTGGCCAATCTGCTTTTGAAAATAATAAACTGACCAACATCACGATTCCTAATTCAGTAATTACCATCGATAAGAGTGCTTTTTCAAATAACCTGTTGACTAATATTGCGTTCTCGAGCAACTTAAAAGATATTAAAGAAGAAGCGTTTCGCCATAATTTATTGGCTAATTTAACAATTCCAAATTCCGTAGATAAAATTGGTGAATCCGCTTTTCGTGATAATGTATTAACCACCCTAACCCTCCCAGATTCTATACGGACGATCAGTAAGTTTGCATTTCGTGACAATAAGCTAACTGACGTTTCTATGGGAAATTCAATAAGATCTATTCATGACGGCGCATTTTTTAATAACAAATTAACACATATTACGTTACCAGACTCGACTCGTAGTATTGGGGCATCGGCTTTTTCTAACAACGCCTTAACCAGTGTGATTATTCCAGATAGCGTAGAAAGTATAGGAGGAGCTGCTTTTTATAAAAATGAACTCACGAATGTGGTCGTTCCTCCTAGAGTTAAAATTATTGGTGATTACGCATTTGATAAAAATAATCTAACCAATCTAGATATTCCTTATTATTCCCTGTCGAGAATAGGCGTATCAGATCATTATGCAAAGCGAGGTGGTACGGTACTCACTTTAAGTAGTGTGGAGTTTGACAAAGAAAGCGGCACACTTGGTCGCTATAGAGGTTCTGCTAAAGATATTATAATTCCTGATAACTTTGACGGTGTTGCAGTGACAACAATAGACTACTTTGCTTTTTCCAATCAAGGAATAACCAGTGTGGTCATCCCAAACACGGTAACAACGATTAAGAGAAGTGCGTTTTCTTATAATTCATTAACCAGTGTCGTGATCCACGATTCTGTTACTAAGATTGGCAGCGCTGCATTTACCAGCAATATGCTCATTAAAGAAACGCTCCCTTCCTCTTTAGCTGATGTTGGAGGCAATGCATTCTCTAAAAATCTACTGAGTCAAATAACTATTCCTGCGAGCACTGTTTTTCTTGGTGGGGCGTATTCCGATAACATTTTAACGAGTATTGATATTCCTAGTTCTGTTGCAAAAATTGACAACTGGGCATTTTATGGCAATCATTTGACGAGAGTAACGATCCCGGATTCTGTTACTGAACTGGGTGAATTCAGTTTTTCAAATAATTCATTAACCAGCGTGAGCTTATCTAACTCATTAGTTATCATTGGACCTCGTGCTTTTTCTGGTAATGCATTAACCAGTATTACTCTGCCTAATTCTGTTGTTAACATAGACGAGGCTGCCTTTGCTAACAACAAACTAACATCGGTCGCTATTCCAGATTCGGTCACCCAACTTGGGGCTGCGGTGTTTGTAAATAATGCCTTAACGTCTGTTTCTATTTCTCACTCTTTAACAGCGATAGAGGGAGCTACATTCGCTCAAAATGCATTAACCAATATTACTATTCCAGATAATATTACTACAATTGAGCCTTCTGCTTTTGCCAACAATGCATTAACCAGCTTGACCATTCCTCGTTCTGTAAAAACGATAGGCGTTAACGCATTTATAGATAATGCAATTAAAACGGTGACAATACCCAATACGGTCACCTCCTTTAATGAGTTAGCTTTTGATAAAGACGTCGATATAGAAAAAGAGTAGCCATTAAGCGTAACTTATTTCAGTATAGTTCAGGTTAAATTCTGAAAAATGATTATGAAGACTTTCCATTAGGTACCAATGGAAAGTCTCGAGCTTATTTTCTCAATAAGTATAAAAATTAAAGCGCGCGTTTCTATAAAATATTTAATTAAAGTAGTCAGTAAATAAAGTAAGAATAACGCTCGTTAATCCTCATATACACAATCCACCTACATGAAAAATACCCTTTCGGGTTTATTTTTCATGTAGGTACATAACTTGCTGCTAATACTTAAACAAGTAAAAAAAGGGTTAAGTAATGTCTGCAGATACACTTTTCAATCTCACAAAACAACCTTGGCTTGTTATTGTAGTTTGCCTTTTAATTTTAACTACTGCATTGTTTTGCATCCGCTTTTTTATAATGTACTGGCTTAAAAAGTGGACATCAAAAACGAAGTTTATATTTGATAGCTTACTTATTGAGTCAATAGCTAAACCATTAACAACTTGCACTATTATTGTGCTGTTAACCATTTTGGAGCAAGGAGCCATTATAAAAGAGGCTTCTTTTTCGAAGTACATTCCGTTTTCAACAATAAATATTATATTAGGTTTACTCGCATTAATTCTCTTTTTTGATCGCTTTATTATTGGCACCGTTAATTATTACAGTAAAGAATCAGCTGTAATTTTTAACTCCCAAAGTATTATTAAAGGCGTTATTAGAGCGACCATTTTATCGGTAGGTATTTTGGTTTTATTAGGTACATTGGGGATTTCTATTACGCCAATAATCGCCTCTTTGGGTATTACATCCTTGGCGGTTGCACTCGCACTGCAACCTACCCTCGAAAACTTTTTCTCTGGTGTTCAGTTAGTTATAGACAAGCCTATACGGGTTGGCGATTTTATTGAGCTAGAATCAAAAGAACAAGGCTTTGTAGAGCACATAGGATGGCGCTCCACTTGGGTTAAAATGCTACCTAATAATATGATTATTATACCTAATAGCCAGCTGTCTAAATCACGTATTATTAATTACTTTTATCCTGAAAAAGAATTAAGTGTGCCTGTTGATGTAAATGTACATTACGATTCTGATTTAGAATTTGTAGAGCAAGTTACTTTAGAAGTCGCACGTGAAATCCTGATCTCTCACGAATGGGGGGTGGATGATTATAATACCTTTGTAGTTTTTCATACCTTTGATAGCTCAAGTATTAACTTTACCGTAATGCTAAGAGCTAAAGAGTATTTTAATCGGTTTTGGGTTAAATCTGCTTTTATAAAAGCGTTGCATAAACGCTATAAAAAAGAAGGCATCGTTATCCCCTTCCCTATTACAGCTATTAATACCACACAAGAAGCAGCAAAATTTAAAAGTGATATCTAGATAATAAATCCATCTCAAGTAACTATTTTCAGCGATAACTGCAAATCTCTAGCTAGAAAAAGTAAGTTTAAATATCATATAGTTTATTATGTTAGTAAATCTATTAACCAACGATCTGGTTAATTAAATAAGAGAGTAAGTAATACTTACCCCCCTTATTTATAAATAACTAAAACTGATACGTAATTTGCCCAACAATTTCACGAGGGCTACCCGGAAAATGTCCATTACGCTGACTAAAGCCACTTACAGCATATTCTTTATCAAACAGATTATTAATATTTACACTCAATAACACGTCATCAAAGCGACTCGTCCAGCTCATATCAAATACGGTAAATGGTTTTACTTTTTGGCCATCAGAGCTTACTTGCTCACTTACATAGTTAGCACCAAAAGCAATAGAGGAATTAATCGAATCTAGCCCAAAGCGAGACCATAAACCCGCTTGATGACGCGGCGCATTAGCAAAGCGCGAGCCATCACCAAATGTATCTGAAAAAGTCTCGCCAAGCGCTCCTTCAACCACAACCGTATCGTTATATGCGTAGTTAGCCGTTATTGTCCAATGCTCAGATAGGTCACCTACCAAGGTTGTTTCAAATCCACGGCTTTCTACTTCACCTATATTTAAAAGTGCAGCAATACCATCACCTGCTCCCGTATCGTCAGGGTTACTCATTACCACGTTTTCTTTATTAATTTGGTAAACTGCAAACGTACTCATTATTTTGCCATCAAACCATCGGTTTTTCATACCAAGTTCGGTTTGTTTACCTGTCTCTGGATCTAAGTTTCCTTCACCTATCACATCTTCTTGATCGCCCGACGATGTCGGATTAAAGCTTTCAGAGTAGTTTATATAAACAGAGGTGTTTTCTACTGGCTGGTAGGTTAATGCTACGCGAGGCGTAACACCGTTATCAGAATAACTAAAGCCAGTTTCTTTATTTAATTCTTTAAAATAGTCATAACGTAGGCCAGCAATTACAGTCCATTGCTCACCAATACTAATTACATCTTGAACGTATACACCAAAACGGTCTGTATCTATACCATCACGATCTAAATCAGTTAAGTTATAGGTGCTAGGATCTGTTTCACCATAATTTAGAGTGTAAATATTTAAATTTGCTACACCATCGGCTTCATATTGTGCGCGCAAATAATCGTATTGCGTTTCGACTATGTGATAATCACCACCAAATAAAAACTGATGTTCTACATCGCCCTGATCAACACTGTAAACAAAATCGGTTGTTAAGCTAATTTCTTCGTTTGCACGAAACTGTTTGCGGTACTCTCGCCTAATAGTTTCATCATCAATATTAGCAATGCCATCGCCGTTTACGTCAACCCAATTTTGCGACTCGTGATAAGCCTGATCACGCTCATTGTCAAGGTATCGTAGAGTGGAACTAACTGAAAACTTATCTGAAAAATAATGGTTAAGCTCAGCTTGTAGCACTAACGCTTCCATATCTTGATAGTCAAATGACTCATTTGCATTATAAGAAGGGTCTACAAGAAAGTTACCGTTATCATCTACTGGCACTCCACGCAATCGATTGCCACCCAAGTCTTGTTTAATATAATCAACACTTGTTGTAAGCGATGTAGAATCGCTTAAATCAAATAATAAACCGCCTGTTAGTTCTGTGTTTTTTGAATCTGCATTATTACGAAAGCTGTCTTGCTCTTCATAAAAACCACCAATACGATACGCCATTTTTTCACTCAAGCCGCCAGTTATATCAACTGATGCGCCACGAGTATTAAAGTTACCCAGTGTGAGCTTTAATTCACGCTTTTGCGTGTAGCTTGGTTTTTTTGTAACGTAGTTAATCATGCCGCCAGGCTCACCACCACCGTACAAAGCAGAAGCTGGACCTTTTAATACTTCAACACGAGAAACATTAAATAATTGTGGTACACCAAAGCCCGAATATGGGTCGCCACGCACCCCATCATAAAATACATTTGCGTCATCTCTAAAGCCACGAAATGTAACTCCCGAGTAACTGTATTCACTAACACCCGCAATTGAACGGTATAAATCGGTAATATCGCGTGCGGCTTGATCAATAATAAGCTGCTCTGTTAATACTTGAGCAGACTGAGGAAGCTTAATAAGATCTAAATTAGTTTTAGTACCAACCTTGCTTTCTGTTTCTAAATAAAACTGCTGAGCACGCCCTGTTACTTCAATTTTTTCAATTTCGTCGTTTTGTTGTGAAAAAGCCATATGAGAAAAAACAGATAAAGACGCAGCAATACTTAATGCCAAATAGTTAGGGTTAAACATGATGATTCCTGAGGGAGGTGTAAAATAATTAACATCTTAATGATAACTCTTATCATTTTCATAATCAATAACAGGAGGGAGGTTAACACATCTAAATATTAGAACTAATATCATCAAAAACAGGTGGTTATTAACAATGAAATGTAACCATTATTATAAAACCACCTGTTATTTATAAAGTAACTTAACGCTTAATCCAGCCAATACTTAGAATATAACGACAGCCTTTTTCAATCTTTGAAACACTGTGCTCATTTATATCGGGTCTAAAGAGTTTTATCCTACTTTTATTTACTATTGAGTTATCGCAAGTAAATTCACCGCCTTGTTGTGCATGCTTTAACACAATATTTAACCTAAAGTGCTTGCCGGTTTTAACGTTGTCGGTGTGTGGTTTTATTTCGCTTCCCTGTGGGAATTTAATAAAGTAAACATCAAATTTTATAGGCCATAGAGCACCACATAACAGCATTTTATGATAACCAGACTCCTGCCTGCCACAATCCCATCTGAATAATTTATTTATCATAAAAACAACTTAAGTTTATAAGGCAACACTCTAGCCTTTTGCGGTGACCTTATTATTACGGTTCAGAGGGTAAAATAAGTACGTAAACTAAATCCACCTTACTTTTAACTTCGCAAAGTGTACTCGCTCTACTTGCGGCTTTATTAAATTACAATTTATATCAATATAACTAATTTCATTTGGCGCTAAAAACATATCATTACTTTGCCCTACACAGTTACCAATAAACTTATTATTTTTATCAAATGTTGACGCAACTATAGCCCTCATATATATGCTCTCGTTGGTGATGTTTTGTAACTCTGCAGTAATTCTTACTTTACCATTATCTTTAAAAACATCTGATAAAGTGAGCTTTTAGTCATCATCAAAGTCAGTTGTTGATTCTAATACTTTATTGCTCACCATTTTTTTAAATCCGCTGTCAATCTCAGCCGCTACTGTTAAAGCATATACACTTATGCCTCCAAGTAACGCAATTACAAATCCCAAGCCCCAAAAAAATCCTTTTATAGATTCGTTAAAATTACCTAAATTCATTTCTAACTCCTTTTAAAATTACAATTAATAAGCTGGTAGTTTACCATTGTATTGCATTTACTATGTACCCAAAATAACCTTCTTCGCCAATCAAGTTTACTTTTTTGTTTTTTAGTTTCAGCAACTCATCATTATCCAGAAACCATTTAATTGAGTACTCATTATGTGTAGATAAATCCGAAAATGTGAGGTTTACACACTCATAATAGTCTTTAGTGCACTCGTTAACCTCAACTAGGACGTATTCTTGTGACCATTGCTCACCTAAATGATAATGAGTCCACAACTTTATTGGCAACAAAATTAATGAGGACAAATACAAATAAATAAATATCGGTGCTATAAGTAAAATAAAGGCATTGCCCAGCCAGTTCCCTAAATCAAAGTATTCTTTTAGCCATTCACGAACCCCATGGTTATGTTTATAATTCTTAAATAAGATAAATAAAGCAAGTAGGGTTAAAAACATTAATACCCAAGAATCAATAAAATTGTAATGTTGGTTAGGAATAAAAGCGGGATCCTCACTCTCATGCCATCCATAGAAAGTTGCCGGTAGCAAAAACAATAACAACGCTATAATAAAAATAAATAAACCTCGTTCTTTGCTCGTTTTCATAGTTTATAGCGCTTTACTAATACTTCATAATTGCAAAGAGTATACCGTGTTTATAAAGAGAAACTTTGTTTTTTATTTACAATAAGTTTGCTTATTATACAAATATAATAAGTGACTATTACTAACAATCTTACCGTAGTGAAATTAGTATTCTGTATTTCGAAACCAATTGTAAAATCAAAATATATTAATATTAACGCACCAAAAAGGTACTAAATAATTAGGATGCAAATAAAAACCCATCATTTTAACTAGCTATTCTTGTAAGTTTTGAACAAAGCTGTAAATTACACTTGTACTAAATAATCTCATAACGGACTAATATGACGGATAATTTTCAAAGTAATGTTTTAAATAAAAGCACATGGATAAAGCTTTTTATTCTTACTTTATTTTTATTTCAAAGCGGTGCTTTGCAAGCAAATGAGCAAATTGAAAAATCAACTCAATTTACAATGGATCGCGATACAGCTAAAAGTAGCATCAGTCACTTTAAAGCGAATAAACTAGATTATCTTCAAAATAAAAAACAGCTAAAAAAAATATTTGAAGTGAGTAAAGAACAAAATTGGGAAACACTTCATTTAGAAGCGGCTGCTTTGTATGCAGAACTGCTTTTTAGAGATGAGCAATATGACGCGCTAAATACCCATGTAAATAAGTACCTAGCAATGAAAGCTATTCAAGCACGCTGGGATTTATACTTATTACTGCTAGAAGCAAAATTAAAGTATCTCTCGCAGCAAGAAGAACAAACGCCAGCTAAAACATTAGTAAAAAAACTAGAAGCCCGGCTGCCAGAGCGAGATATAAATGAAAAAATTATTATCTATCGGGCTCTCGCATACTATTACACCAGTTCAGATTCGCTTAGCAAAACACTTGATGTATCGCTTGAAGGCTTAAACCTGTCGATAGAACAAGCCGACAACGCCTCGCAAGGGTTTTTCTTACGTAAAATTGGTGATGCATATAATTATTTAAATGAAAAAGATAAAGCCGTAGATTATGCAAAAAAAGCAATTGTCGCGTACGAAAAAACCCAAGATCACTTACTCACAGCAAAAGCTTATTGGAGCTTGGGAAATGCACTTTTAGATGTAGGTAACAGCAAAGATGCCATTGGATACTTTAAAAAAGCCTTACTTTATTTTAAATCGGTCAATATGCAAAAAGGAGTTACTTTTGCTCAATACTCAATAGCGAGTATTCAATATGAGCATGGTAATTATAAAGATGCACTGAGTACTGTTAATCAAAACATAGCGCTTGCAACCACTGCGGGTGTATTTGATATGCAGCTAGCCTCCATGATTTTATTGAGTGATATTTACGAAAAACAAAATTTATATAAAAAAGCAAATGATACAAATGACCACGTTTTTTTATTACTTGATAAATTTAGTAGAAGTATTTATAAATCCGATTTTTTAGGTAAACGCTATAAACTAAAACGACACCTTGGGTACGATAGCGATGCATTTGAAGCAATTGAGCAAGAACTTTTTTATACAAAAAAACACTTAGAAGCGACTAGCGAAAATCATATAAGATCGCTGCAGGTAAAATACGAAGTTAAAAAGAAGGAAGAAGAAATATTGCGCCTTGCGCACCAAAACGACATTAGTGCTTTTAAAGCGAAAGAAGAATACCAACAAAAATTGATCTGGCGCTTAAGTACAGCGATTGCTTTTATTTTAGTACTTGCATCTTTATGGTTATTTTACAGACAAGTTGCCCAACGTAAAAAGTATCATGCACTTGCATCAACCGACTTCCTTACAAAATGCCTTAATAGGCGCGGTATTATGCAACTCGCTGAAAATATAATAAAAGAGCAAGCAACAACAATTGCAATTGTCGATCTCGATTACTTTAAAAAAATTAACGATAGCTTTGGACACGATATTGGCGATTTAGTGCTTATTGCTTTTGCCAACGCAGCCAAACAATCATTAAAAGGTAATGGCGAATTTGGTCGTTATGGTGGCGAGGAATGGTTGTTTATTTTAAATACGACGGACGTATCAACAATTAATACTATTTTTTCAGATTTAAATAAAAATTTGTCAAAGTACTGTGCTGAAATAAGCTCAAAAAACACTTCATTTAATGAACCAGTTACGTTTAGTGTTGGTGCAGCTATTAGCCACTCAACTCAAAATCAGCTTGATGATCTGATAAAAAATGCAGATAAGCTACTTTATCAAGCTAAAGAAAGTGGACGAAACCAAGTCGTTATTAATTAAAAGTTACAATTATCATCTTAATTTAGGTCGTAAATTAATATGTATTAGGCGGTAAAAAAGCCGCCAAATATTTATTATTGGTATTTTTTCCATTGAGTTTTTTTACTAAAAACCCATTTAAATTTATAAATTCAAGCATTCTTCTATCAGTACAATTCATACCCCGTAAAACTAAAAACCACTAAATACGCAGTAAATATTATTTAAAAAACACTGGAAAATTCATCGTGAATTCAGTTAGCGATTATTATCGAACTGCTATTTATGTCGCTAATAAAGATAAGCTAATCCATTAAAATATAATAAGATTATTTAAATTTATATATGATTCTATTTTACAACGACAATCTATGACTTATCGCACAAAAGGGTTAATTCACCGCATCAAAAGTTGAATTATCGGTACAATTACACTAGTGTAAAAAACAAGCATTTAAAATCACTCATGGAGATAAGTTACATGGTATCACGAAGGAGTTTTATAAAAGCTGGTGCAGCATTTGGTATTGGCTCAATGTTGAGCGCACCAACGTTAGCACAACAATTGAAAGTAAAAATGTCATCTGGGAAAGTAATGCCCACCAGAGGCCAAATTGACGAAGATGCACTACTTCCCACTAATAATATGGATAATAGTAAACATTATCGTCCTAAATCAAGAATGGGTTTAGGCGGTTTAGCTGCAGGCAATGGCTTTAATACTATTTCACCTGATGAAGAAATTCTTCAAATGCTACATGCCGCTTGGGATTCAGGCATTAGGCATTTTGATACATCACCGTTTTACGGTTTAAGCCTAAGCGAAAGACGTTTTGGTGACTTGCTACGTAATAAAAACCGCGATGAGTATGTATTATCATCTAAAGTAGGACGCCTACTTACACCTAATGCCGAGCCATTAGAAAACAGCTGGCATTGGGCTGATCATTCCCCATTTCATTACAAGTATGATTATTCTGCTTCGGGTACTCGTCGTTCCATTGAGGACACCCTGCAACGTATTGGTGTTGCTTCGCTTGATATTGTATACATTCATGACTTATCGCCTCAAAACAGTGATATGGGCGAAGATTGGCTTAAATACTTTGACCAAGCGGCTAAAGGCGCTATTCCTGAACTGACCAAAATGCGCGATGAGGGAATAATTAAAGGCTGGGGCTTTGGAGTTAATACCCCAGACGCAATTTACAAAGCAATTGATATGTCTGATCCTGATATTTGTTTATTAGCGCTGCAATATTCTATTTTGGATCACAAACAAGCATTAGATAAAACATTCCCAATGTTAGACAAACACGATATTTCGGCTGTCATTGGTGCCCCACTTAATGGCGGTTTTTTAGCTGGTCGCAACCGGTTTAATTACTCACCTAAAATCCCACTGCCAATGCAGCAAAAATACGTAGCAATGAGTGAAATTGCAGCTAAGCATGGTATTGATATGAAAACCGCTGCACTGCAGTTTGCAGAAGCACCTTCAACTGTTTCAGCTATTATTCCTGGTGCACGTACAGCGCAGCAAATAGAAGCGAATGTTGCTTCAATGAAAGTTAAAATCCCAGATGCATTTTGGAGTGATTTAAAATCGAAAGATCTTATTGCCCAAAATGCGCCTATTCCAACCTAAAGCCAAATATTACTGTTAAAGCGTACCCTTTAAGCTTAATGGGTACGCTACTATTACTCGCTTTTATATTATTTATTGAGCTAGGTAGTGCTAAAAAATAATATCAGTCTCTTTTAAATCGCCCTTAAAAGCTTAATAACTCCTAAATGAAATATATCGCATGACCAGTAAAAAATGTTATTTATAGTAAAGCTGGGGGAAAGCAGGTAATTTATTCAGCCTTAATTGCAGTGTAAGATTGAAAAACCTCATTGTTATATACTAAGCTCAAAGATTAAGTATTATTGAGCTATAAACTCTTATTTTACTTTTCCTTTAATTACTTTTTTAGCTGACTTTGACCTTTTTGGCGGCTTTGGCGGTAAAGAGTCTACAAAATTAACGCATACGCCTATCCAGTATTCTAAATCAGCGTCCGATTCAAAACCCTCGGGTAAAATATAAACCAAGCCCTTGACCGGCTTACCTGTAAAGTCCATTTCAGTTACATGAGGCTTAGTTAAGCAAGAGCTATAATTTTTTGGCCCGACACGTACCATCAGTTTATCGCCAATAATTACGCAGCACATATACTCCGAGATTATAAAGCACAAGCCACCAAACATTTTCTTTACTACTAAATCGTGGCGCGCATTAAACAACTCATAAAGTCGCTCTTCTAACCCTCTGTCAAAAGCCATTTAAGCATCTCTATTTTTTAATAAAACACATTGAAAAACTAATTATATAAACGATTTATAAATATTACAGTAAGTTTTTATTGGCTTTATTTTTTAAAATTAAACATAAATAAAATAACAAAAAAGTTGGTATGAATAATGGGGATTTACAAAGTGGTGGGATTTTGACGTTTACTTTTTTATATAATCGCACTAACTCATAGCTGATAATTAAACTGAGATTAGTGCGACTTTAAAATAGGTGTTAACTAAAATTCACTGGTTTAATTTAATAAACCAAAGTGCTTATGCTGACAGCTGCACTTGAGTATCATCTACAGATGCTTTTTTCATACTGCCTTCTTGCTCTAAGCGAATATGCCAGCTAAACGCTTCTTCAAGTAAATGAGGGGTGTGCCCACCACGCTCACAAGCGCGCTCATAATAGTCTAACATCGCTTCGCGATATTCTGGGTGCACACAATGCTTAATAACTTGTACAGCACGCTCACGCGGTGCTAAACCGCGTAAATCAGCTAAACCTTGCTCAGTTACTAATATATCAACATCATGCTCGTTGTGATCAACATGGCTAACCATAGGCACTACGCTTGATATTGCGCCATCTTTAGCAATCGACTTAGTCACAAATATAGCTAAATGAGCATTACGAGCAAAATCACCAGAGCCGCCAATACCATTCATCATTCGTGTGCCACAAACATGCGTTGAATTTACGTTGCCATACATATCAAACTCAAGCGCGGTGTTTATTGCAATAATACCTAAACGGCGCACTATTTCAGGGTGGTTCGAAATTTCTTGAGGGCGTAACACTAGCTTGTCTTTGTATTGTTCTAAATTATTAAATACTTGCGCGTTACAACGCTCAGACAACACAATTGAGCTGCCCGATGCAAAACTAAGCTTACCTGCGTCAATTAGGTCAAACGTCGAATCTTGTAATACTTCAGAGTACATTGTTAGGTCTTTAAAGTCAGAGTCAAGTAATCCCATCATTACAGCATTTGCAATATTACCAATGCCTGCTTGTAGCGGACCTAAATTAGCTGGCAATTTATTTTGAGCCACTTCTTCTTTAAAAAAGCTAACTAAATGGCGCGCAATAGCGGCGGTGTCTTCATCAGGATCGGTAACGGTAGAAAACGAATCACTTTGGTTAGTAAAAACAATACCAACAATTTTTGCAGGATCGATAGGAATTGCAGTACTACCAATTCGGTCATCCACTTTAACTAACGGCATTGGTTGGCGAGTAGGACGATACGAAGGAATGTATATATCGTGCAAACCTTCAAGATTCGGGTTATGCAGCATATTAATTTCAACGATGACTTCTTTGGCAAAAATAGCAAAACTCGCTGAATTACCAACCGATGTAGTAGGCACAATATGCCCTTCTTCGGTAATGGCAACGGCTTCAATAACAGCCACATCAGGCATAGTTAATTGATGGTTACGTAAATGCTCAACCGTTTCAGATAAATGCTGATCAATAAACATTACTTCACCGTTATTAATCGCTTTACGTAAAGTGCTGTCTACTTGAAAAGGCATGCGACGCGCTAAAATACCCGCTTCTGTTAGTAGCTTATCAAGATCATTACCGAGTGATGCGCCTGTCATTAAATTTATTTTTATTGGATTTTTTTTGACTTGCTCAATTAATGCTCTGGGTACTGCTTTAGCTTCTCCGGCACGAGTGAAACCACTCATCCCTACAGTCATTCCATCTTTAATAAATTGGCTTGCCTGCTCTGCTAACATTACTTTTTGATGCAGGCTACTATTACGAATACGTTCCAAGTGCATACTGAGCTCCTCTCTAAATTTGACGTTATTCTAAGCCTTACATAGTACTAAACAATCTAGACTTAGGTCGTATTTACTAAAGAAGTATGAGGGTAGTGCTAAAGAACAGAGGTACGTTGCTATTTATTGTTATTATTTAAAGTGGGCATCTTGGATATCCCCCTTTTAGCTACAACCTACCATGAGAAAAATTAAGCCACCATTCTTTATAATTATTGAGCTTTACGGTGCTGTCACGTCAAAGTCATTTTTCACTAAAAAATCAGGAATGTAATCAGTTTCAACCGTTAGCTGGTAACCTTTAAGATCATAAGCATGGCTAGCAGCAGCCATTAAGGGTAGTGATATCCACCCTTGCTGCTTTCTTTTATCCTTTTTCCAATATTTTTTATGAGCCTCTAGCGCCTCTACCATGGCTTCATTAAATTCATCTTGTGCGTTGGCAGTGTAAATACAGCGGTATACTCGCATCAAAGGTAATAAAATATGTTGCACATAACGGCGACGACCAGACGCTATTGCATTAGGGTCAGCCGCAATTAATGCCGCCTCAAGTAAGTCCCCCATATTGGCTTCAGGCTCAAATAAACCCTTCATTAAATTAATAAGCGCAGTATCAAATGCATCAGCTCTTAGGTTTGCATTATCAAACACACTTTGAGGTACTTGAATAAGTTGCTCTATCGCTTTTTTGTCACGCAGTGTTACCGCTGCATAAAATACTTTTTCCCACACATCGGTATGTAAATAAGCACCCGCAGGGCCACCTGTTAACGCAAAAGTATCATTGTTAATAGTTACACCAAAGGTTTCACCTTGCCGACAAGCAAATGCAAAATTGGCACAACCAAACTCTTTAATATGTTGTAAATAGCGCACAATTTGTTGATGAGGCACTTCAGCTAACACCGCCTCACCAAAGGCGTTAATAGAATCTTGAATAGAACGACCTAAAACACCTTGAGAGTTTTTAGTTTTTATAGTGTTTATTTTATTGGGCACTCGCTCTTCGTATTCATTAATATCTTCAAGTAACAATTCCATTTTTGTTTCTTTGTAATGCCTTGCTATCATCTATTATATTCCTTTATTTTTTTAGTGTAGGTATTGCTAAAATCACTGGTTTTAGTTTTGGCTAACGAGCCATCTTTGTGTAGTTTTTGACTGACCTTTTTCGATAAAACGCAAAATCAGAATGGGTTTCATTGTTATTTTTCTTTCACGTCAAAGTCATTTTTCACTAAAAAATCAGGAATGTAATCAGTTTCAACAGTTAGCTGGTAACCTTTAAGATCATAAGCATAGCTAGCGCAGCAATTAATGGGAGTGATATCCACCCTTGCTGCTCCCTTTTATCTTTTTCCAATATTTTTTATGAGCCTCTAACACCTCTACCATGGCTTCATTAAATTCATCTTGTGCGTTGGCAGTGTAAATACAGCGGTATACGGGCATCTAATTAATCTTCTATTATGTCCATTATTTCATCGTAATCGACATCTACAAGTTCGGGATCAGGAGTCCCCGTAACTAAAAAAGATAAAAAATCAGTAAAAGTATTAAATTTAGACTCTTCTTGTCCGTAAGTTTCCGTTAAAAATAGCCCAACTTCACCAGCGCGTTCTGACTCTTGTGAAAATAAAAAATAATAGCCACCACCATCATATGAGTTAATAACCAGCCCATGCTGGGGCACTGATTGATATTCATCTTTATTGTCATATCTTTTACGGTAATATTCAGATGCTCTTATCACATCATCCTCTTCATAATATTCATAATCTTCATCTAAAGGGATAAGCCCTTTTACATTATCTCCACACCATAAACAAAAACCGTATTGCTCTAAAAAAGTTTTATAGGATTCAGGTAAAGTTATTTTAAATTTTTCTTCTAAACTTTTAATCTGCACCTGTGGCGCACCGCCTCTTCTGCATCTAAAGTTTTCAAGTTTTTGAGCTTGCCCCATTATGTTGATTATTTCGTTACTCATTTTATTCCTTTAGGTTTGAATTTTGTTTTTTTAATATAAAACGATTAAATTTTTTTTGAACTTAAACGTGGGTCGTCACTGTTATTGCCGTATAAAACTTTATCCTATTTGCATCAACAAGTGTAAGCGACTGTCCTCATTAGTTATCTTTAATTCTCTTCGCCATCGTCTAATTCTACAACCATAATAAAATCATAAAAACTATCAGCTAATTTTGAGAAAATATTGGGAACTACCCCATTTTTAGGATCAAAAGCATCACAGGCTTCTTCTTCAAATTCATAGTCATCAAATTCACCAGAATCCATATAGTGATCCCTTTCCATAAAGTATATTTCGCCAATAGAACCAGAAACCATACTCATAAATATATTACTACCGTCCCCGGTCTCCTCAATTAATATCGATTTAGGTGGTAACGAACGACCCCATTCATCACACGACTCAATCATACCTTCTATAGTCAAAGAACAATCTAAAGCTATAGACTCTCTACCTCCTTTAGGTTTAGGCAATTTAATAACATAACACCTATCAAGGGAGTCAGGAGGAACGGTCTCATACCAACCGACTTTTAGTAAGAACTGTTTAAAATCATCAGGCAAGGGAGCTTCGACTAAAGATTCTAGTTTAGGTATGTATTTAGCTTGTTCTGTACTCCTTGAGGAAGTTTCAGATATCTTACTTAATTTATTCCACATATTATTTAAATTATCCATAATTCCTCCAGAAACTATTAGCTATTCGCATTACTTACCCCACCAACATGAGGAAATTTTTATGTACTTTATAATCAAGTATTTGCCTACTCTGCATAGCTTGATGATGTGTATATATTGGTTTATCTGAGGCAACATTAATTTTCGGATTATTTTTACTACGGATATATAACCGTTTTTTTTGTAGTATTGGTAAGCCCTGAATATGCTTGTGATATTTAGTTAGTTTTGAATCAGGGCTAATCTTGATCTTTTCACTGTTAACCTTATATGCTCTTTTAGTCGCGACTTACTATGGGAACCGACATTTAGACGGCCCTTTATAATCATTGAGGTTTATGGTGCTGTCACGTCAAAGTCATTTTTCACTAAAAAATCAGGAATGTAATCAGTTTCAACAGTTAGCTGGTAACCTTTAAGATCATAAGCATGGCTAGCAGCAGCCATCAATGGAAGTGATATCCACCCTTGCTGCTTTCTTTTATCCTTTGTCCAATATTTTTTATGTGCCTCTAACGCCTCTACCATGGCTTCATTAAATTCATCTTGTGCGTTGGCAGTGTAAATACAGCGGTATACTGGCATCAAAGGCAACAAAATATTTTGTACATAACGGCGACGACCAGACGCTATTGCATTAGGGTCAGCCGCAATTAATGCCGCCTCAAGTAAGTCCCCCATATTGGCTTCAGGCTCAAATAAACCCTTCATTAAATTAATAAGCGCAGTATCAAATGCATCAGCTCTTAGGTTTGCATTATCAAACACACTTTGAGGTACTTGAAGAAGTTGCTCTATCGCTTTTTTGTCACGCAGTGTTACCGCTGCATAAAATACTTTTTCCCACACATCGGTATGTAAATAAGCCCCCGCAGGGCCACCAGTTAACGCAAAAGTATCATTATTAATAGTTACATCAAAGGTTTCACCTTGCCGGCAAGCAAATGCAAAATTGGCACTACCAAACTCTTTAATATGTTGTAAATAACGCACAATTTTTTGATGGGGCACATCAGCCAACACCGCATTACCAAAGGCGTTAATGGCATTTTGAATAGAGCCACCTAAAACATCTTGAGCATTTTGAGTTTTAATGGTGTTGATACCTATGAGCAGTAACTCTTCGTATCTATTAATTCTATCAATTATGCGCTCTATTTTTTTTGCTTCAAAATGCCTTGTTATCATCTATTATATTCCGTCTTTTTTTTAGTGTAGATATTGCTAAAATCACTGGTTTTAGTTTTGGCTAACGAGCCATCTTTATGTGGTTTTTGCCTGACTATTTTCGATAAAACGTAAAAATCAGAATAGGTTTCACTGGTATTTTTCTGTTACGTCAAAGTCATTTTTCACTAAAAAATCAGGAATGTAATCAGTTTCAACGGTATACTGGCATCAAATTAACCTTCAATTATGTCCATTATTTTATCGTAATCGACATCAACGAGATCAGGATCAGGAGTGCCAGTTACAAGAAAAGATAAGTAATCCGTAAAACTCTTAAATTTAGACTCTTCTTGTCCGTAAGTTTCTGTTAAAAATAGCCCAACTTCGCCAGCACGCTCTGATTCCTCTGAAAATAAAAAATAATAGCCACCACCATCATAAGAGTTGATAACCAGCCCATGCTCGGGTACTGATTGATATTCATCTTTATTATCATATCTTTGACGATAATATTTAGTTGCTCTTATCACATCATCATCTATAAAGTCCTCTTCGTCTTCATCGCCTTCATACTCATCTTCCAAAGGGACAAGCCCTTTCACATTATCTCCACACCAGAAACAAAACCCATATTGTTCTAAAAAAAATTTATAGGGTTCAGGAAGAGTAATTTTAAATTCTCTTTCTAAATTCTTAATTTGTAATTGTAATTGTAATTGTAATGTACCTTTTTTTTTCCGACATTCGAAATTTTCAAGTTTCTGAGCGAGAGCCATTATGTTAGTTATTTCGTTACTCATTTTATTCCTTTAGGTCTGAATTTTGTCTTTTTAATATAAAACGATTAAATTCCCTCTGAATTTAAACGTGGACCGTCACTGTTATTACCGTATAAAACTTTAACCTCTTTGTACCAATGACGTATTTTATTCACAGCTGCTTTTTATGTCTTTGCAGGTTTTGCGTACATAAATATTTGAACAATTTAATTAGAACATAAATTCAACCATTTTTGCCTAGCGCTGGCGTAATTTTTATTGTCGTTAAATAGCTTTTATATAAGCAGATTAATATAAATATGACTATTGATGGTGAAAACCAAAAAAGTAAGCTTCAAAATAAAAAGAGGGTTCAACTAAAAAATAGATTTTTGACTAGCAAATTTATAGAGGTTTTTGATGAAGGCATGTTTTATTTTTATGAGATGTAAGTCAGCCAACTAACTACTTGGCTAAATATCAGATTATATAATTTTTGTGTTTTTGTGTTTTTGTGTTTTTGTGTTTTTGTGTTTTTGTGTTTTTGTGTTTTTGTGTTTTTGTGTTTTTGTGTTTTTGTGTTTTTGTGTTTTTGTGTTTTTGAAAATATGTCAACTTATACTTCAAACAACACCCAAATGAGGAATTTGGGTGGCAGTCTTATCAGCCACATCTCGGCACACACGTCACAAACTGTGGCTGCTCCCTTCCGGGCCTGACCAGGTTCGCCTGCTAGTGTTGCGAGAGGACCAATAAGACTACCATTGAGGGCCTTGGTTGGCGCGGGAAGGATTATCTCTACTTTTGCTCTGTTATTCAAGGGATAATCGAAAAAGAAAGTGCGATTGCATACTTCATATACAATCGCAGCGTATTTAGCTATTTAAGTGCGTATTAATTGCTCTCTAACTGCGCTTTTATGTTACGAAGCGCTGCTTTTACTTTTTTCATGTTTTCTGGACCCATGCGTAAAAGTTGTTTTTGTGCAGCTGGTAAATCTTCCCATTCTGAAAACGCATACTGGAATGTGACTGAATCGCGAAGTAACGGCAAGTCACCTTCGGGCTCTGGCGTATCGAGTAGTAAATCAATCGCATCTTCTAGGGTTTGATTAAATTCGTCATCACCATAACCAATCTCAGTGTATGCATTGTTTATAAGTGGCTTGTACTCATCGTACATACGTACCGCTTGTGCGGCGCTCATGCTAGTAAATATTTTTACATACGGTGTGTAACGCTCATAACTATTAGGATCGATTGTTAAAATGTCACCTTCAGCTACGCTAAATTTTTCTTCAGGTTTAACTACTGGAGTATGCTTAGCCGCTATTTTACCTTTGGCTAGGTTATCTATAAATACAACACCACGGCGAATAACATCGTCAGTTACCATTAGGCTCATTACTGAGTCACTTAGGTATTCATCCATTTTAGCTACAACAACTGAGTCGCTTTCATCAAGTGTTGGTAATGGTTTTACCTCAGGTACTGGTTCTGCTGGGCGCTGAGTTGGCACTGCAAGTTCAGTAGGCTTTTCAGGGGCTACCGCTGGCGCACTTACAACAGGATCATTTTCTGGTTTAATCTCCATCATCGGCTGCTCTTCAACAGTTTGCTCTACTTCGGTACGTGTTGAAGTCTCGTCGCTTGGTTTTAGCAATACAAAGGCTGCCGCACATGCTACTACTATTAAAATAATAACGGCAAAAAGAAGATTGTTATTAGGTGGACGTTTTTGAACATCTGACGCTTCTGGTTTATCTGACATACGAACTCCATAAAAATTAAAATGCGATATCACTTAGAGTACGCTAAGTGGATTAAATTCATTCTACAAATAATAAAAATTACATTAATACATAATATGTTAGCTAATTAAATTAAGCACTAAAGTACTCTGCTATTAATGTAAAAAGTATAAAAGTAGTTATCCTTTGATTCTTCTAGCTTAAAGACTTACAGTTAATAAATAAAGTAAAGACGTAGAACAGTTTAATCGCCAATATGAAAATCAAACAAGTTGACCCTCAAAAACCTAAAATAGCCTTGTTATTAACAGGCGGCGGCGCTCGCGCTGCTTATCAAGTGGGTGTGCTTAAAGCATTAGCCCATAGTATGCCAAGAACTGCCCCGCTGCCTTTTAGAGTAATAAATGGCACATCGGCTGGTGCAATTAATTCTGCTGCATTAGCATGCTATGCATCTTGTGCGCATTTAGCCGTGCGAAAGCTTGAATCTGTTTGGAAAAACTTTTCTACTTCAATGGTCTATAAAAGTGATTTTTTTAGTGTGTTTGGTCATATTGCTCGTAATATTTTAACGAGCTTTCAGTCAGAACATATTAACCATCCACCAGCGAGTTTATTAAATAATCGCCCTTTGCGCGGTTTGTTAAACGAGATTTTAGATTTACATAGAATTGAGCGTAACTTACACCGTAACTATTTAGAGGCGCTTTCTATTACTGCATCTAGCTACACGACAGGTGATTCGGTAACGTTTTTTCAATCAAATACGCAAACATCTTGGCAGCGCGCTAAGCGTGAAGGTCGGGCGGCTCGTATTAATGTTGAACACTTAATGGCATCAAGCGCCATTCCTATGGTGTTCCCTAGTGTGAATATTCATAACCATTACTTTGGTGATGGCTCTGTGCATTTACTTTCACCACTGAGTCCATCAATTCATTTGGGCGCTGAAAAAATCTTTATTATTGGGGTCGAGCAACCAAGAGAGCTGCATCCTCCAGGTTATTCTCCGCACTACCCTGGGTTATCGGCTGTGGGCGGGCATTTACTCGACAGTATATTTACCGACACTATGCTCTCTGATTTAGAGCGGTTAGAGCGTGTTAATCGCACATTGGGTTTACTCCCTGCGCGCGATAAACATAAAGAGCTTAAGCAAATCGAAAGCTTTGTTATAAATCCTTCGCAAAATTTTAACGCAATTGCTGCACAATATTACGACGATATGCCTTGGGCTATAAAAGTACTTTTAAGAACAATTGGTGTTAAAAAGCATTCGCAATCGAGTTTAACCAGCTATTTATTATTTGAAAAACGCTACACCCAACATTTGATGCAAATTGGCTATGAAGACGGCATGGCGCAATTACCTAAAATGCGTGAATTTTTAGAGCTAGATTAAGTTCGTAATTAACTATTTAACCTGAACTCTGGTTAAGAGATTTCTTATCCACAGTGCAGGTTATATAGGTAGTTATATAGGTAGTTATATAGGTAGTTATATAGGTAGTTATATAGGTAGTTATATAGGTAATAATTTAACTGTTTATTCTATCCCGTCGAGTAAAAAATGCTCTACCCGTTCAACTCGCCTTGGTTTACCTTGTAGCACTAAAACATCGTTAGCGAATAATGTGGTGTCCTCTGGTGGCGTATCTATCTCGTGCCCTTCTCTGCGCAATGCTTTTACGAGCACTCGTCGTTTAGCTAAATTTAATTCTTCAATTGTTTTGTTTACGGCAAATGCTTTGCCTGGCAAGGCAACTACATGTAAATATTCTAATCGGTCACCAGAGGTATCTTCGTTATCTTTAAAGTAGCCAGCATAAAAGCTTTGCATTAGCGGGTAGCGATTACGACGTTCTTTACTTACTCGGCGCACAATTCGGGTCATTGGCACACCCGACATAGACAATACATGCGATACCAACATTAAGCTTGCCTCTAACGACTCAGGTACGACCTCAGTTACGCCTAACTCTTTTAAATAATTAAGCTGGCTGTCGTCGCGTGTGCGAATAAGTATTTTAACGTTAGGCGCGAGTTGCTTTATTGCATCAATTACAACTTGAGCATGGTCAAACTCTGTAAAGGTAATAATAACTAAGCGCGCACGCTCTACTCCTGCACATTTTAAAATATCTTTTTGCTTAACATAGCCAAATATTACAGGCTCGCCTGCAGCTTTCCCTTCTTGTACAAGTATAGGGTTACTTTCAATAGCGACGTAATCTATTGCCTCGGGCTTTAAAAATCGAGCAATGGTTTGCCCAACACGCGAAAAACCACAAATAACAACATGGTCACTATAAAGCGTACTGCTTTGAGGCTCACTCTCTATTGCCATACTAGGGCGGTCGAGTATGCCTAAGCGGTTTAAAATAAATGGCGTTTTATCAATTAAAAATGGAGTTAACGCCATTGAAAGCACACCCAATGCAATTAAAAATGATGCCTGCTCTGAATTTAATAACTCATGCTGCCCAGCAAGTGCTATTAGTACGAAGCCAAACTCCCCCATTTGCCATAGCATGATGCCACAAGCAAGTGAGTCTTGATTTCGCTCATGCATTAGCCGTGCACTTATTGTAACCACGGCTATTTTTAATATGAGTAAACCAAGTAATGCACTAATAATAATTAAGCCATGATCCAACACAAATAAAATGTCGAGCTGCATGCCTACAGTTACAAAAAACAGCCCCATTAATATATCGCGAAATGGTCTTATATCAGCCTCTAACTGATGGCGATAACGGCTTTCTCCTAGCATCATACCGGCTAAAAAAGCGCCAAGTGCCATTGATAAACCAAACATATACGTTAAAAAACCAGCAAATAAAGCCACTAATATAGTAGTAAGCATAAATAGTTCATCGGTACGTACTTGGGCTATTTCTTTAAAAACAATAGGCAGCACCCATTTGCCAATAGCCCAAAGCAGCATGCATACAAACGCCCCTTTAGTTAACGCAAACGCTAAAGCCCAGCCAATACTTTGCGTACCGCTTGATGCAAATAAAGGTAAAATGATAAGTAGAGGTACAACCGCAATATCTTGAAAAAGCAGCACACCAACGGCTAACTGCCCTCGTCGCTGATTAAGCTCACCCCTCTCTTTTAATAACTTAACAACCACCGCAGTTGAAGAGAGCGCCATAATAGTGCCAATAGTAAAACTGGTGAGTAAGCTAAAATTTAAACAATATAAAATAATAATGAAAAGTAAGCTGGTTATACCCACCTGAAGTGAGCCCAATCCAAATACAAGATTACGCATTGCCATGAGCCGCGAAATCGAAAATTCTAACCCTAAACTAAATAATAAAAATACAATGCCAAGTTCAGCTACAAATTCTATTTCGTGCGTTTGTGCCAACCAGTCAATGCCATGACTACCCGCTAAAACCCCTGTCGCCAGGTAAGCTAAAATAGGTGGCAAACCTATACGCTTGAAAAACCATACAAAAAGTACGGCTGCGACTAACAAGCCAAAAATCTGAACATTAATGCTTTGCAAAAGTGACCTCATAATTTAATTAAAGCAAAGTACTGCCTTTTAAATACAGCAATTACCTATTTTAAAACCAATTTGAAATGTGGCATAAAAATCGCTTAGTAACTGCAAAGCAATACCCTCGGGGGAAGAATTTAATGGAAAATGTCCATATTTTGACACAACGTGTAACTGGTCGTGGTGATTTTTTGCCGTTTTCGGCTGAACCTACGCGTATCGATGAGCCTGCGGCAACGCATGAGCTCGTTACAGAGTTACAAACTAGTTTAGTAATTGAAGATATTTTGGCTATATATGCAAAATTTGCAAAGCAATTAATAAATTTTTCAGGGTTGCAGTTCCAATCGACACTTGGCACAGCACAAACATCTGATAGCAACACAACAAGTACGCCATATTTTTATGATTTAACTATAGGAAAAGAACACCTAGGGCAGCTAATTTACTTTAGCCAATACCCACTATGTTCTGCAATTGAGAAAAAGCTTCGTGTTTTACATACTGCACTTGTTTATCCTCTTCGCAATGCGATGATGTATAGCCGAGTATTAAAGCTGGCTACAAAGGATGCATTAACAGGTTTAAATAACCGTAGTCAATTTAATGACATTCTATCGCAAAAGCTCGAAAATTGCCGCCGTTATCAACGCCCATTTAGTTTAATGCTACTTGATTTAGATAATTTTAAACAAGTGAATGACAATTACGGTCACAAAGTTGGCGACGACATGCTTAAAGTGTTTTCTGAAGTTTTGTGTACAAGTATTCGTGGCACCGATTCTGTATTTAGATTTGGCGGTGATGAATTTGCAATATTAATTGAAGATCCAGAGTTCACGACTAATAAAGCAGTCGCTGAGCGTATTATGCGCCTTGTTAGAACTTCAAGTATGATGTCGCAATACAAAGTAACAACCAGTATTGGTTTTACGTTGGCAAATAGCCCAGATTGCGAAAACGAAATATTCTCTAGAGCCGATAAAGGGTTGTATAGAGCAAAAGCGTCTGGCAGAAATTGCGCTAAAGCTTATTAACTAGCAAAATAAAGTAAATTATATAGCCTAGCTTCCCCCCGCTAGGCTTTTTTATAGATATAAATAAACGCATCAAACCGCCATTAATAGCTAATTAAAAATGCTTCAATCTTAAATCTGATTATTTGGTATTAGACTTACCAAACATAATTTTATAAATTACTAGCGCAGCACAAAAACCAAAAAAGAAACCACTGATTAAATTAAGTAAGGCTGTAATAGCAACTAGCGGCGTTAACAAAACTAAAAGTAGCGGAACACTCACACCTAAAATAAAAAACAAACCACCTTTACCTAACCAGTATGATAACAAAAGTGCTGCTGATATAACTCCACCTGCAATTGCATAGCCTAAGGTTATAATATTTAGCTCAAGTAAAACATTTGCTATAACAGCAATAATAACCGTGATTAGCATACCCATTGGTGCTTTATTTACTAACGACAAACCAACATGAGGTTGTTTACTCATTTACTTACACTCCCAATAAATACCATTTTCATCAATATGTTTTGCACTTATAAAGTATCCAACAACTTGAACTAATTCTTCGTTATAAAAAATAAGCGGCACATTACCGCGCAGCCAAGGCGCCACCTTTGTGTCTTTAAACCAATGTTTTAGAGTGTTACTTCCTGGTTTTTTTAATGGCTTTATACGCGCACTATTACAGTTAAAACGCACGGTTACCTGTTCATTAGAGTTTGGAGGTCTAATTCCCTTACTTTTTTTACCTGTTTGTTTTTTAAGTAAACGACCATCAGCTAGCTTTAGCTCATTTTGGTTAAGCTCTGTATCGCTTAATTGCTCTGTTGCAATAACAAAGTATAAATACCCTTGATGACGTCGTATTTGCCCACCAGTTAGCTCAATAAGTATTTGAGCGTCTTTTTTAGCATCTACTGCCTGATTAATTATTTGCTCAAGTTGCTTTTGCGATGGCATAACTTGCGTAAACAGCGACAACCATGCACGCACTACGTTAGTGATTCTAATCGGTGTGAATGCTCTAATAGCACTTATGCTTAAAGCACTTTGCTCATTAATACACAGTGCTAAATCGGCCTGAGTATATTGTTCTAGTAATTCTTGTTGTTGTTGTAATAAATGGATACTGCGTGCGGTGCATTGCTCAAAACCAGTAAATCGTTGTGCTAGTAGTGGCACAACTTGTGAGCGTAAAAAATTACGATCAAAGCTTTCATCGCTATTAGAGTCATCGGTTATATGATCAATACTAAACTGCGCTGCAAAAGCTTCTATATCACTGCGTTTTACGTTTAACAGTGGTCTAAAACATACGCGCCCACTTTGTAGCAAACGCTCTTGGTGCATTGCGCCAAGCCCTTTTAAACCCGATCCACGCTTTAAGCGCAGTAAAAAAGTTTCTACTTGGTCGTTTAAATGTTGTCCGAGTAAAATAATACTGTTTTGCGGGCTTAGCTCATCAAGTGCTTTGTAACGAACATCTCGCGCTTGGGCTTCAAGGCTCGTGCGCGATTGCTGCTCTATACTTACTTTAGCAGCCTGAAAAGGCACGTTAATATCTGCACATACATTTTGACAAAAATTTTGCCAATCATCAGCATACTGACTCAAACCATGATGAACATAAATAGCGAAAACTTGAATAGCAGAATTATCTGTTTTAAGCGTATTCATTAAATGCAGCAATACCACAGAGTCAACACCACCAGATAACGCCACTGTGAAAACGGTTTTACCTTGCTCTATATAACTATTTAGCGATTTTTTTAGTTGCTGGTAAATTGCTGATTTATGCATGTGTCCACACTTTAGGTGAGTTATACCAATTGTATTAAATAAGTAATGATTTAATAATTGGTAGTTATAAAAAACTCTGACTATTTTAAAGCAAAAAAGCCGCATAAGCGGCTTTTTTTTAACATTTAATGAGTTTAGCAGTAGCCAAACGACATCAAACGTTTGTAACGTTGATCAAGCATCTCTTCAAGCGTAAGTGCTTGTAAGTCTGCTAAATCACGCTTAAGGCGTACTTTTAAATTACGTGCCATTGCATCGTAATTGCGGTGCGCTCCACCTAGAGGTTCATCAACTAAGTTGCTGATTAAATCTAGTTCTTTAACTCGCTCTGCGGTTACACCCATTGCTTCTGCTGCAAGAGGTGCTTTATCGGCGCTTTTCCAAAGAATAGACGCACAGCCTTCAGGCGAAATTACAGAGTAAGTACTGTACTGCAACATGTTAACTCTATCGCCAACACCAATTGCTAAAGCACCACCTGAACCGCCTTCACCAATAACCGTACATATTGTCGGCACTTTAAGTGTCGCCATTACTTTTAAGTTACGCGCGATTGCTTCAGATTGACCACGTTCTTCAGCGCCAACACCTGGGTATGCACCCGGCGTGTCGATAAAGGTCATGATTGGCATTTTAAAACGCTCAGCCATTTCCATTAAGCGTAAAGCTTTACGGTAACCTTCTGGCTTTGGCATACCAAAGTTGCGTTTAATTTTTTCAGCCGTATCGCGCCCTTTCTGCTGACCAATAATCATTACTGGTTCACCATCTAAACGCGCTATACCACCTAAAATAGCCGGATCGTTAGCAAAAGTACGATCACCAGCAAACTCATCAAACTCCGTGAAAATACGCTCGATATAATCTCGAGTATAAGGACGCAACGGGTGACGTGCCAACTGTGATACTTGCCAAGCGCCTAGTTCTGAGAATATTTTCTCTTTTAACTGGTCGCTCTTCTCTTTTAATTTACTGACTTCCTCTTCTAATCCAAGGTCTAATTCGCCAGCGCGGCTTACATTTTGTAATTCTTCAATTTTCGCTTCTAATTCTGCAATCGGAAGCTCAAAATCAAGATAATTGAGGCTCATGCTCTAAACTACCTAATTAGTTAAATTCCAGTTCTACATCTTGCGCCGCCATTAGCGATAACTTATGAATCAAGTCATCACTTGGCGTAACACACCATTCGATCCCAAGAGTTAATTGCGCCAACGCATCTGGGCGTTGGTAATAAACCTTGATCGGACACGTTCCCATTTTGTAGGGTTCGAGTACTTTTTGTAATTTATCGAAGAAACCTGCTTCGACTTGCACCATGTTCAGCGTCATTTTAATCGCTTTTATACGTTTTTCACGCGCTTGAGCAATGGTGTTTATTTCTCTGGCGGTCATTGTAATACCACCAGAGAAGTTATCAAAGCTGACCTGTCCGGATATTACCAAGATATTGTTAACTTGGAGCATATCTTGGTACTTTTCAAACTCGTCTGAATACAAGCGTACATCAATGCGTGCACTCTTGTCATCTAAAGTTACTAAGGCCCAACGATTTCCTTTTTTATTAATTAATACCCTAGAGGCAATTACTAGACCTGCAGCCGTTGCAAATACATCGCGATTAGTTGGTTGTAAATCAACTATTTTTCCGCTGGTATAATGTTTAAGCTCACGTCGGTACTGATTAATTGGATGACCAGTTAAATATAAGCCTAGGGTTTCTTTTTCGCCATCTAACCATTCGTTATCGGTTAAACCAATTGCTTTAATAAATGCTTGTTCTACTTCATCAGATTCAGTTGCTAATAAGCCAAATAAATCACTTTGACCTAATAATTCAGCTTTATTGTGCTGATCGGCCGCGCGCATAGCACTTTTTAAACTCGCTAGTAACGTAGCACGCCCTGATTGTGTTTTATCGGGACCTAGTTTATCAAGTGCCCCTGAATAAATAAGTTTTTCGGTTACACGTTTATTTAAGCGTTTTAAATCAACACGAGCACAAAAATCAAATAGGTCTTTAAATGGACCCCCTTTTGCGCGAGCTTCTAAAATAGCATCTACCGGTGCTTCACCCACGCCTTTAATAGCACCAATTCCGTAAACTATTTCGCCATCAAGGTTTACTGTAAACTTAAACTCACCTGCATTTACGTCTGGCGGTAATAAGGTGAGCTTCATGTTTTCACATTCATCCACCAAAATAACGATTTTGTCGGTGTTATCCATATCTGCCGACATTACTGCTGCCATAAACTCAGCCGGATAATGAGTTTTCATCCACAGTGTTTGATACGAAACGAGTGCATACGCTGCCGAGTGAGATTTGTTAAAGCCGTAACCTGCGAATTTTTCTACCAAATCGAAGATTTTTATCGCTAGTTCGCCGTCAATGCCATTATTTCTTGCACCATCTTCAAACGTTGAACGCTGCTTAGCCATTTCTTCGGGTTTTTTCTTACCCATTGCACGGCGAAGCATGTCGGCGCCACCAAGCGTATAACCTGCTAAAACTTGGGCTATTTGCATTACTTGTTCTTGATACAAAATAATGCCGTAAGTAGGCTCCAAAATAGGTTTTAAGCTTTCGTGCTGATACTGCGCATCTGGGTATGAGATTTCTTCGCGACCTAGTTTCCGGTCGATAAAGTTATCTACCATGCCTGATTGCAGCGGACCTGGGCGGAACAAAGCAACCAATGCAATCATATCTTCAAAGCTATCGGGCTTTAAGCGCCGTACTAAATCTTTCATACCGCGCGACTCTAGCTGGAATACAGCAGTCGTTTCGGCGCGAAGTAGTAACTCAATACTCTTTTTATCATCTAGCGGAATAGTATTTATATCGACTAGATTTTTACCTTGGCGCTTCATGCGCACATTGGCCATATCGACCGCCCACTGCAATATAGTCAGTGTGCGTAAACCCAAGAAATCGAACTTAACTAAGCCTGCGGTTTCTACGTCATTTTTATCAAATTGCGTTACCGGAAACTTACCTTCATCATCGCAATAAAGTGCAGCAAAGTCGGTAATAGTGGTTGGCGATATAACAACACCACCCGCATGTTTACCAGCGTTACGTGTACACCCCTCTAAAATGCGACACATGTCGATTAAATCTTTTACTTCGTTGTCGCCATCGTAGGCTTCTTGCAAGCGTGGTTCTATATCAAACGCTTTAGCAAGTGTCATCCCAGGATCCCCTGGAATCATTTTAGAAATACGATCGACAAACCCATAAGGATGCCCAAGTACTCGCCCTACATCGCGTATTACCGCTTTTGCAGCCATGGTACCAAAGGTAATAATTTGCGATACGGCGTTACGCCCATACAAAGCCGACACGTGATCAATTACTTCGTCTCGTCTATCCATACAGAAATCGACGTCGAAATCGGGCATTGATACACGTTCTGGATTCAAAAATCGCTCAAAAAGCAAGTCGAATTCAAGCGGATCCAAATCGGTAATTTTAAGTGCGTACGCAACTAACGAACCCGCACCTGAACCACGACCAGGTCCAACAGGTATATTGTTATCTTTACTCCACTGAATAAACTCCATTACGATTAAGAAGTAACCGGGGAATCCCATTTGGTTAATTACGCCAAGCTCTATATCAAGTCGCTCATCGTATTCAACGCGTTTTACTTTTCGATCTTCTTCATCGGGGAATAAAAACTGCAGTCGCTCTTCAAGACCATCTTCTGACACTTTAACTAAAAACTCATCAATCTTAAGTGAGCCAGTTGGGTAATCAGGTAAAAAGTAAGTCCCTAGCTGAACAGTTACATTACAACGTTTAGCTATTTCTACCGTGTTTTGTAAAGCCTCCGGTATATCACTAAACAACTCAGCCATTTGCTCTGATGTTTTTAGGTATTGTTCTTCAGAGAATCGTTTAGGCCTGCGTTTATCGTCAAGCGTGTAACCATCAAAAATAGCAACGCGAATTTCGTGCGCTTCAAAGTTTTCAGGTTTTAAAAACACCACTTCGTTGGTCGCTACAACAGGTAACTGCTCTTTTGTAGCAAGCTCTACCGCCATGTGTAAGTAGTCTTCTTCAAGCGGTCGATTGGTGCGAACAAGCTCAAGGTAGTAGTTGTCGCTAAAATGCTGCTTGTAAAAGCTAACAACCGATTCAATAACACTTGGGTTATTTTTTAGTAACGCTTTACCTAAATCACCGTCTTTAGCACCCGAGAGAATAATTAAGCCCGTTTTATGTTCCACCAGCCATTCTCGGTCAATAACGGGGCGATGAAATACATGCCCACGCTGATACGCTTTAGATATTAATAAGGTGATATTTTTATAGCCGTCATTATCTTTTGCCAATATGGTTAGACGACTTGGCTCATCAGGAAATTCAGGGCTGCGAACCCAAAAGTCAGCACCCACTATAGGTTTAATACCTGCGTTATGCGTAGCACCATAAAAACGCACTAAACCACAAAAGTTCATTTGATCGGTAATCGCAATGGCTGGCATTTGCAGCTCTTGCGCTTTAGCAACTATCGGCTTTGTTTTAGCAAGGCCGTCAACCATCGAAAAGTCAGAGTGAACCCTTAAATGAACAAAATCAGGAGCAGCCATGCTTAACCCTCACCATTGGCTTGCGCTAAAACACGCTGCACAGGTTTAAAGCTTTTACGATGCTCGTCAATCGCGCCGTACTGCTCAAGCGCTGCAAAATGTGCTTTAGTTGGATACCCTTTATGCCCTGCAAAGCCGTATTCTGGGTGGCGTTTATCAAGCTCAATCATTTCGTCATCGCGCGCTACTTTAGCTAAAATAGACGCGGCTGAAATTTCAGCTACTAAGCTATCGCCTTTAACAATAGCTTGCGCTGGCATAGTGAGTTTTGGCAAACGATTACCATCTATAAATACAAATTCAGGTTGTGTGCTTAATGCCTCTACTGCGCGAGTCATGGCGAGCATAGTTGCGTGTAATATGTTTAACTCATCAATTTCTGTTGGATTGCAGCGGCCATACGCATAGCACAATGCTTTTTCTTTTATTTCAATCGCAAGCGCTTGGCGTTTTTTATCCGTTAATTTTTTAGAGTCCGCTAAGCCAGCAATCGGTTTAGTAGGGTCTAAAATGACTGCAGCAGTAACTACATCACCCACAAGTGGACCGCGCCCTACTTCGTCTACACCGGCAATTAAGGCTACATTTGGTCTATCAATTTGCATTTATTAACTCCGCCACAGCGTTCGCTGCTTGTTCGCTGGCATTTAATCTAATTTTTTCGTGAATAGCTAAAAAGCGCGCTTTTAGCTCGATGTTATCTGTGTTGAGCATAGGGGTAAGCGCGTTCGTTAAATTAGTTACGTTGCACTCGCTTTGTAAAAACTCAGGTACTAATTCTTCGTCGGCTAATAAATTAGGCAGCGAAAAATATTTTATATTAAACGTAAATAAGGTTTTAAAAATCCAATAACTCAAAGGTTTTATTTTATAACCCACGACCATCGGTTTTTTATAAAGCATGCCTTCAAGTGTTGCTGTGCCCGAGGCTAATAAAATGGCGTCGGCGGCTTGCATGGCTAATTTTGATTGCCCATCAAGCAAGTTAACATTAAGGTCAGGCGCAGTGGCATTTAAAATAGCAGTAAACTGCGCTCTGCGTTTTTCGTTAACTAATGGCACTACAATTTTAAGGTTTGGGTTTTGCGCTTGCAGCTTTGCAGCTGTTTTAATATAAGTTTCGCTTAATAAGCCAACTTCAGAGCCTCGACTACCCGGTAGTAAGGCAAGCACTTTATCATCAAGGCTTAAGCCTAACTCTTCACGCGCTTTACTGTCATCGTGCTCAAGTGCTATATCGTCAGCTAAGGTGTGCCCTACAAATGTACACGGCACTTGGTGCTTATCGTAAAATTCTTTTTCAAAAGGCAATAATGCAAGCACTAAGTTAGTCGCTGCACTTATTGTATGAATACGCTTTTCTCGCCAAGCCCAAACAGACGGGCTTACATACTGTACTGTTTTAATACCGGCATCTTTGAGTGGTTTTTCTATTCGTAAATTAAAATCAGGGGCATCTATACCAATGTACACATCAGGTGGGTTATCAATAAAGTGTTGCACTAGTTGTTTACGAATTTTAAGCAAACGCGGTAAACGACCAAGTACTTCTACAAGCCCCATTACAGAAAGCTCATCCATATCGAACAACGTTTTGCAGCCCTGAGCTTGCATTTTAGGTCCTGCTATTCCTTCAAAAATAGCATCTGGGTATTGTTTTTTAAGTGATTTAATTAAGCCTTCACCTAAAATATCGCCCGACAGTTCACCTGCCACAATGCCTATTCGTAGTTGTTTTTGAGCTTTATTCATTTGATTTTATTTCACAAGTAAACCATGCGTTCATACGTATTAGTTTACCGTGTTTTAGTGTTTCAATAAACGCCTAAAAATAGTCGTTCTATTGTGCGCTAAATAATTCTGATCATTGTATATTTATAATACTGATGTAGCATGAATAAGACATTCGCTTTTACTAATATATGTATTGACAAAAATTGCACAAAAGTAAATAATATTACAAACTTTCAGTAATTACTGAAAGTTCATTAAACTTTAACGTTGCCAATTGCTATATTGCCCTGTTAATCCGTCACTCTCAAGGAGCCAATAATGATAGATGAAACCTTTGTGGATCTATCGCGATTACAGTTCGCTGTTACCGCTCTCTTTCATTTCTTGTTTGTACCTCTCACTATAGGTATGACCTGGATCTTAGTTATCATGGAAACGGTTTATGTTATGACCGGTCGCGAAATCTATCGTGATATGACTAAGTTTTGGGGCAAATTATTTGGTATTAACTTTGCGATAGGTGTGGCGACAGGCCTTACCATGGAATTTGAGTTTGGTACTAACTGGTCTTATTACTCGCATTATGTGGGTGATGTTTTTGGGGCTCCCCTCGCTATTGAAGGCTTAATGGCATTCTTTTTAGAATCAACCTTTGTAGGTATGTTCTTTTTAGGTTGGGATCGACTTTCAAAACGCCAACACTTAGGCGCAACGTTTTTAATGGCAATTGGTACCAACATGTCGGCGCTGTGGATTTTAATCGCTAATGGTTGGATGCAAAACCCAGTAGGTGCTGAGTTTAACTATCAAACAATGCGCATGGAAATGACCAGCTTTGCAGAGCTTGTGTTTAACCCTGTTGCACAAGTTAAATTTATTCATACAGTATCAGCAGGTTATGTAGCAGCGTCTATGTTTGTGCTTGGTATTAGTAGTTGGTATATATTAAAAGGTCGTGATTTAGCATTTGCTAAGCGCTCGTTCTCTGTTGCGTCTGCTTTTGGTTTAGCCTCTGTTTTATGTGTAATTTTACTGGGTGACGAATCAGGTTACGAAGTAGGTGAAGTTCAAAAAGTAAAACTAGCTACAATTGAAGCAGAGTGGCATACCGAAGAAGCGCCAGCTGCTTTTACCGCGTTTGGTTTTCCTGATTCAGAAGAGCAAGTTACTCATGCTGCGGTTAAAATACCCTATGCACTTGGGTTAATTGCTACGCGCTCACTTGATGAGCAAGTAATTGGTATTTCTGATTTAGAAAAACAACATGAAGTGCGTATTCGTAACGGTATGATTGCTTATGAGTACTTAACAAAGCTCAGAAACGGTGAAGACACACCAGAAAATGTTGCTAAATTTAACTCTATTAAAGACGATTTAGGTTATGGCTTGTTACTTAAACGCTACACACCAGATGTTGTAGATGCCACTGAAGAGCAAATTCAAAAAGCAGTTAAAGATTCATTCCCTAAAGTGGGTCCTATGTTTTGGTCGTTTAGGATTATGGTTGCCTGTGGTATGGCAATGCTAGCGGTATTTATACTTGCCTTTTACTACAATGCTCAACGTGTTATCGAACACAAACGTTGGTTATTATGGGCTGTAGTATTAAGTATTCCACTACCTTGGATAGCTATTGAATTTGGCTGGATTGTTGCTGAGTATGGCCGTCAACCTTGGGCTATATCAGAAATACTGCCGACCTTTTTAGCTACGTCGTCACTAACTATAAACGACATATTAATTAGTTTAACTGGGTTTATTATTTTTTATACTGGTTTAGCCATTGTTGAAGGTTGGCTGATGATCCGTTTTGTTAAGCTAGGTCCAAGCTCGCTGCATACTGGTAAGTATCATTTTGAATTACCTAATAACACCGCTGAAGATAAAGGAGACCAGTTATGATTTTTGATTATGAAACATTAAAAATGCTTTGGTGGTTGATCATTGGCGTGCTGCTTATTGGCTTTGCGATCACCGATGGCATGGATATGGGTGTAGCTATGTTGCTACGCCTTGTAGGCAAAACAGATTCAGAACGTCGTACGGTAATTAATACCATTGGTCCACACTGGGATGGTAACCAAGTATGGTTTATTACCGCAGGCGGCGCGTTATTTGCAGCGTGGCCTATGGTTTATGCAGCTGCATTTTCGGGCTTTTATTTTGCTATGATGTTAGTACTATTTGCCCTGTTTTTTAGACCACTTGGGTTTGATTACCGCAGCAAAGTAGACTCAAAACGCTGGCGTAATAACTGGGATTGGGGTCTGCTTGCAGGCAGCGCAATTCCAGCTTTAGTATTTGGTGTTGCTTTTGGTAACTTATTTTTAGGCGTACCATTTAATATTGATAACTTAATGCGTGTTAGCTACCAAGGTTCATTTTTTGGTTTACTTAACCCGTTTGGTTTACTTGCTGGTTTAGTGAGTATTACTATGCTGATTGCTCATGCTGGTATGTGGTTACAGCTTCGTACAGCTGATGCAGTAGCAGATCGCTCGGGTCAATATGGTCGTTATTCACTGATTGTGTTTATTATACTGTTTGCAGGCGCTGGTTTTTGGGTTGCTAATTTAACGGGTTACCAAATTGTATCTATGCCTGATACACAAAGCCATGCAGACCCATTAGCTAAAGTAGTAACAACAGCCCAAGGCGCTTGGCTTAGCAATTACAGTGAACGCCCATGGACTATGACCTTTCCTATTTTAGCGTTTGTAATGGCACTAAGTGCGCTATTGTTTTCTAAATTGAACAAACCAGCACTAGGGCTTATTTCTACAAGTCTTATGCTAATAGGTGTAATTATGACGGCGGGTGTATCACTATTCCCATTCATTATGCCATCAAGTAATAACCCTAATATTAGTTTAACAATTTGGGATGCTGTATCGAGCCATAAAACACTCAATATAATGTTTGTTGCTGTGTGTATTTTTGTACCACTTATTTTAACTTATACCACGTGGTGTTACGTAAAAATGTGGCGCAGAGTAACGGTAGAAGAAATAGAAAACAACTCTCATGGTAGCTATTAAGGAGACTAAACGATGTGGTATTTTGCCTGGATTTTAGGTGTACTTTTAGCCTGCACATTAGGTGTAATAAACGTAATGTGGTATGAGTTTCATCAAAATAAAGACAGCATTGCTGATGACGAACAAGTTATGCATGATTTATTAAACGATGCTAACAACACAAAAGATGACGACTAACCCCCGACCAGATCGCGCGCAGCAGCAATCTCTGCGCGCTTTTTTAAAGCGACAAAGTAAACCTGCGGCAATGTGGCTAAAGTTAAGCATTGCCTTGGGGACTTTTAACGCGCTACTTATGATTGCAGGTGCTTATTTACTGGCTCAAGCTATTCACAACGTTATGTTTGAAGGTAATAACTTAGCCCAAGTTACTCATTTATTGTGGCCATTAGCAGGTATTATTTTACTTCGTACTGTATTTTTGGCGTTAAGTGAGCGCTTAAGTGCATTTGCAGCACTTAAAATAAAATCGGCTATGCGTCAAACCCTCTTAAATAAGTTAGCCTTATTAGGTCCTAGTTATATAGAACAACATGGTCAAGGTGCTACTCTTAACACGCTGCATAATGGCGTAGAGGCACTACATGATTATTACGCTAAGTATTTACCGGGTGTTGCTTACAGCGCACTTATTCCGCTGGCAATACTGATTGTTATTTTTCCAACAGATTACAAAGCCGGATTAATATTTTTATTAACCGCTCCACTCATCCCCTTTTTTATGATTTTAGTCGGCTCTAAAGCCGAAGCACTTAATCAAAAACGCTGGAAACAACTCGCGGTATTAGGAAATTACTTTTTTGACCGAGTACAAGGGTTAACACAACTCAAGTTATTTAACGCGACTCAAATAGAACTAAAACAAATAGCCAAAATATCTGATGACTTTAGACACGCCACACTTGATGTTTTAAAAATCGCATTTTTGTCATCTTTCGCTCTTGAATTTTTAGCGACTATTAGTGTTGCATTAGTGGCGGTGATTATTGGTTTTAGATTGTTTTTTGGCACACTCGATTTTGCTACTGGCTTTGTTGTATTGTTACTAGCGCCTGAGTTTTATTTACCACTACGCCAATTAGGCAGCCATTACCATGCGCGCTTGCAAGGTATTAGTGCCGCTGCAGATATGCTAATTATTTTGAATGCGCCATTACCAAACGATGAAGCAATAGCAGTTAGTACACCGATAAATAATTTAGCTTTAAATACAATTAACTCAATAAGTATTACCGACCTTAATTTTATATACCCTGACAGTAACGAAGGTATTAAAAATATTAATTTAACATTGCCAAATAAGGGTCTAGTTGCCTTAGTAGGTGCAAGTGGTTCGGGTAAAAGTACCTTATTTGATTGCTTATTAGGTTTTCATCCTGAGGTTATTAATCATATAAGCATTAATGAGAACACACTTAACTCGTCGCAAATAAACCAGTTACAAAATAATATTGCGTGGATACCTCAAAAAGCGACATTATTTTACGACAGCATTGCCGCAAATATTAAATTAGCAAAACCTAGTGCAACCCAGCAAGAGCTTGAACACGCAGCGCAGCAAGCGGGTGCTCTTGAATTTATAAATGCCCTACCCGATGGCTTTAATACACTTATTGGTGAACAAGGTGAAGGACTTTCTGGCGGTCAAAAGCAGCGTATCGCGCTCGCCCGTGCATTTATAAAGCAAGCGCCAGTCTTAGTGCTTGATGAGCCCACAGCGCATCTTGATAGCCAAACAGAGCAACTTATTCAAAATGCTATTAATGAATATGCTAAAAACAATTTAGTATTAGTAATTGCTCACAGACTTAATACCGTACAGCATGCCAATAACATAATTGTTATGCGCGACGGAGAAATAATAGAGCAAGGTAATTTTAATGAGCTCACAAACAAAAATGGTGAGTTTACTAATTTATTAAAAACAGCCCAACAAGGAGTAGCGCATGACTAATTTTATTCGCTTATTAAAGCTTTGTGCTCCTCATTATAAGGCAATGTTACTTGGTACATTTTTAGCCACAATTACCGTGCTTGCCAATGTAGGTTTACTGGCTATATCTGGCTGGTTTTTAGCTTCTATGGCTGCAGCGGGTATTGCAGGCGTACAAATGAATTACTTTACCCCAGCCGGTACTATTCGATTTTTAGCTATTGTGCGCACAGCGTCACGTTATGCAGAGCGACTAGTAACCCATAACGCTACTTTTTTATTACTAAGTGAAATACGCGTTAATGTATTTTCTACACTCAGTAAATTAAATAATGTTGATTTAGCAATGAGCCGCAGTGCGGACTTAGTAAATCGCTTACAAAACGACGTAGATGCCCTTGATAAATTTTACCTAAACATATTATTACCTATGCTGGTGGCATTGTTAAGTGTGCCAATTATCATGCTATTTATGTCGGCTTATAATGCCAACGTAGCGCTAATTTGCTTTACTGGCATTGTGTTAATTGGTGTGGTTTTACCTGCATTACTCAGCGCTAAACTTAATAAGAACAGCCACAAAGAAACCCAGCTCAGTGCACAGCTTCGCTCAGAGTTGTCAGACACACTAACAGGACTCAGAGAGCTTAGTATTTATCAAGCGCGTTCGCAGCAACTTAATAAATGCGACGAATTAAGTGAGCAATATAACCAGCAGTTATTTATTCGTCATAAAGCACTGGCAAATACAGATGGTTTAAGCTTATTAATAGTCCAACTCGCAATGCTGGTTAGCATCGTTACTATCGTCCCTATGGTCTACACCAATACGATGGCTAATGTTGAACTAGCAATGCTCAGCCTTTTTGTTCTAGCGAGCTTTGAAAGCGTACTGCAACTTCCTAATGCTTTTATAGAATTACCAAATGTCTTAAAGGCAGCTGATCGATTATTTACGCTCGAAGATAAAGCAGCAAATTCATCTGTTAAAAATAGCGAAACTCTTACACAAAATATTGATACAAAAGGTAGCGCGTTAATACTTAAAAATATTCACTATCAATACGGCGATCAAAAAGCGTTAAACGATGTAAGCTTTGAGCTAAAAGCACAACAAAAAGTAGCCATTGTTGGAAGAAGTGGCAGCGGAAAAACAACGCTTGTAAATTTACTTACGGGTTTATGGCCGTTACAGCAAGGGAGTATTACTTTAAGTAATAACGGTGATCCTGTTAATTTACATTCATTAAGTAACGATACCCGTGCAAACGTTATTAATATTTTGGCGCAACAACATCATATTTTTGATGGTACGTTGAGTGAAAACCTTCGATATGCACATCCCAATGCAACTAAAGAGCAGATGATTGAGGCGCTGACACTTGCACAACTTGAACCGTGGTTTAATGATTTAAAAGCCGGTTTAAAAACACGACTAGGCACTGGCGGGCGCAATGTATCGCAAGGTCAATCTAGGCGCATAGCAATAGCTCAAGCTTTATTACAAAACCCTGCTATTTTAGTGCTTGATGAACCCACCGAAGGGCTCGACAATCAATCTAAACAAAGTGTAATGCACGCTATGATGCAGGTAATGAATAAAACGAGTGTGTTAACCATTACCCACGACCCTGCATTACTAGAGCAAATGGATAATATAATTTGGCTTGAAGACGGTAAAGTAGTTGCACAGGGGCTACATAAAAACTTGCTGAGTAATTATGCAGATTATGTATCGCTTACAACGCGCTTTTAGTCACTTAAAACAACCATTGATACATCAATAACGCCGACTTTAGGGTCGGCTATTTTTTTAAACATATCGCGAGATAGGTCAATAATTCGACCGCGCACATACGGACCTCTGTCGTTAATTCTTACTACTACCGATTTATTATTCGCTAAGTTAGTTACTCTTACCCTAGTTCCAAAATCAAGTTTTAGATGAGCTGCAGTAGCGGCTTGTTGGCTAAAACGCTCTCCATTTGCGGTTGTTCTGCCGTGGTATTTATTAGCATAAAAAGAAGCTTTCCCTACTTGAGTAAGCTCTCCAGAAGACGATTTAATAATTGGCTGGCTACTACAAGCAGCTAAAATTGAAAAACAAACAACAGTAAAGATTAACTTAGGTAAACGCATAGGATAGCTTTTATTATACAAATTAGGTGCATGTTAACCTGAGTAGACTGAGTATTGACTGAATCACTCCTCAATTTTAAGCAATAAAAAACCACCATCGATGTTATATCTGAGGTGGTTTTTTATATCGAATTTGTATTAAGTGAAAGGCGTTATCTTAAAATACCGCGCTCTGAACTTTGAACAAAATCAATCATCAATTTAACAGCTGGGTACTTTGCAGCATCTTCGCTAAGTGACTTAATTGCCTCGTCAACACCTAAACTTTTACGATAAAAAGTTTTATAAGCACGACGTACAGCCATAATTTCATCACTTTCAAAGCCTCGGCGTTTCATGCCTTCAGTATTAATTGCAACTGGACCTGCTGGTATGCCAATAGTAGTAACAAACGGTGGTACATCTTTATTGATAGCAGAGTACATACCAACAAATGCATGCGCACCCACTTTACAAAACTGATGCACGCCAGAGTTACCCGCTAAAATAACCCAGTCACCTATATGTACATGACCCGCTACACTCGCATTATTAGCAAAAATTACGTTATCACCTATTACCGCGTCATGTGCAACATGGGTATAAGCCATAAATAAGTTATTACTGCCAATTTTAGTAACACCTTGATCCTGAGTTGTACCACGGTGAATTGTAGCGCATTCACGAATAACGTTATTATCGCCAATGATTAACGTAGTTGGTTCGTTGTTGTATTTTTTGTCTTGGCAGGCTTCACCTACAGACGCAAATTGAAAAATATGGTTACCAGAACCAATTGTAGACGGTCCTTTAACAACAACGTGAGATTCAATAATACAGTTATCACCGATAACAACATCATTGCCAATATAACTATAAGGACCAACTGAGACATTGTCTCCCAGTTTAGCGCCAGGTTCGATTATTGCTGTTGAATGAATCACTATTAAAACTCTCTTCTAGCACACATAATTTCGGCACTACATACTACTTTGCCGTCGACTTTTGCTTCTGCAGAAAACTTCCAGATGTTACGGCGTTCTTTTAAAAACTCAACATGTAGATGCAGTGTATCACCAGGAATTACTGGTTTTTTAAAACGTGCATTATCAACAGCAGCAAACAAATAAAGCTCATTTTCGCTGCGATTTTCAACCGTTTTAAAACCAAGTAAACCCGTGGCTTGTGCCATCGCTTCTAATATTAACACACCAGGGAAAATTGGCTGATTTGGAAAGTGCCCAGTAAAAATAGGTTCATTTATAGAAACATTTTTAATAGCATGTAGCGATTTTCCCGGTGTAAAATCGATAACACGATCAATTAATAGCATCGGGTAACGGTGTGGTAATAAAGCTAAAATTTCTTGAATATCAAGGCTATTTAATTCGTTTGCCAAAATAGCATCCTTATTAGTGTTCAACGTTGTGACTTAGCCAATGCTTCAAGCGCTTTAAGACGAGACTTCATATCTGAAAGGTTACGCAAGTGAGCAATTGATTTACGCCATTCTTTGTTTGTTGTATGGGGTATGCCAGATGAGTAAATATCTGGTTCGGTGATCGACTTAGTCACCATGCACATTCCGGTAATTATAGCACCATCGCATATAGAAATGTGACCATTAATTGCAACCATGCCGGCAATCTGACAATTTTTACCAATGGTCGTACTTCCTGCAACTACGCTGCAACCAGCAATTGCAGTGCCTGAATTGACTTCAACGTTGTGCGCTATTTGGCACTGATTATCAATAATAACGTTGCTATGAATAATCGTATCGTCAAGTGCACCGCGGTCTATAGTCGTACTAGCACCAATTTCAACTTTGTCGCCAATAGTTACAGAGCCAAGTTGAGGAATTTTAATCCACTGACCGCGCTCGTTAGCATAACCAAAACCATCACTACCAATAACACTGTTTGCTTGAAACAAACAATCAGAGCCAATTTTAACATCATGATAAATAGTTACACTCGGCCAAAGCTTAGTGCCAGAACCTATTTTAACACGTTCACCAATAAAACTGTTCGGACCAATTTGTGCGTTGTCACCAATAACAGCATCAGCTTCAACAACAACATTTGCACCAATAGCCGCACTCTTGCTTACAAGTGCAGTAGGGTGAATAACAGCACTAGAATGAATGCCCGTTGATGCAGAACGCGGTGTAGTATCCATTAACTGGGCTAACTTAGCGTAAGTAACGTACGGGTTTGCAACAATGATTTTATTGCCATTAAAGTAAGGAGCATCGGCTGCGCCTAAAATAACAGCACTGGCCTGAGTTGTTTCTAGCTGAGGACGGTATTTCTTGTTCGCTAAAAATGCAATATGCCCAGAACGGGCATTTGCAAGAGTAGCTATTTTTTTTATTTCTAAAGCGCCATCACCTTGAAGTTCGGCGCTTAGAAGTTCCGCAATTTGCGAAAGCGTATAATTTTGCATAGATTGATTATTTCTTGCTAACAGCTGCTACTACTTTAGATGAAAGATCAGTTACTTCTTTAGGGTTAAAGTAAATAGTTGTATCTTTTACTTTAACTTCATCAAAGTCGCCATCTTTAGCTATATCTTCAATAGTTTTAATAATTAAACCCTGAACTTTAGCTAGCTCTTGGTTTTGACGTGTTTTAATTTCTTGCTCTAAAGGACGACCTTGTTCAGCAAGATTTTTTTGCATGCCTTGAATTTTATCGCGTAATGTATCTTTTTGAGCTTGGCTCATTGTTGTACTTTCGCGTTTAAATTTTTCAGCTTCAAAGCGAATATCACCTTGTAGCTTTTCAAGCTCTTGGCGACGCTCAGCAAATTCAGTTTGTAATGACTGCTCAATTTTAGCCATTTGAGGAATTTGCTTATAGATTTCTTGCATATCTACAATGCCAACTTTGTGTGCAAATGCACTCGTAGAAGTACCCATAACTAATGTTGCTAAAACAGCTACTGCCGTTGATTTAAATAATTTTTTCACAAAAAACTCCTTTAGAAAGTGTTACTAATATTAAAGCTGATAGTTTTCGTATCGTCATCTTCTTGTTTTTGCAATGGATAAGCAAAACTAATCAGCATAGGACCCATTGGAGAGATCCATTGTAATGATAAACCGGTCGACACCCTAAAACGTGTTGGATCTGAGTAATCGTCTAATTTAGCACGCTCATCAACGCCTAAGTTTTGAAAACGGTCTACGCTAAATTCTGTATCCCATACGTTTGCAGCATCAACAAAGAAGCTCGTACGTACAGAACTTGTATTTTCTTCATCTAAGAACGGTGTAGGAACAATTAGCTCCATACCTGCAACCGCTTTAGCATTACCACCAATACGACCTTGAGGTACTAATATATCAAACTCAGACGCACCACCTATACTACCTGTAGTTGAACCATCTGCATTAGGTGTACCAGGAATAGACGAAGGTATGCGCGATATTGCTTGCGGTAATATTGTATTACGGTCAAAGCCACGTAATTCCATTTCAGTAATTCGGAAGAACTCTTGGAATGGTAATGTTTGTTCATAACCATTTGTTGAGCCATAGCCATTACCATAACCAAGCGCAGCACGCGTTGAGAACACCCAACGATGGTCATTCGAAATTGGCCAGTAGAAGCGCGAATCATAATTCAGTTTAAAGTACTTAAGGTCTGAATTAGGCGTTGTTGCTGTTAAGTTTAAAGTTTGACGCGAACCTGCAGTTGGGAATAAACCTCGGTTAACAGTAACACGCGACCAACCTACACTTAACTCATATTTAGTAAAGTCAAAACCAGCATCTGGATTTTCAGGGTCTAAGAAGGTTTCTCGAAGTACTCGTGTTTGCTCGTACTCTGCAATATCAGAAAGTTCTTCTTGTATCCAACGCACCCCAAAGTTAACACGATTAATCGCATCAATTGGGAAACCTATGTTTGTACCAATACCATAACTTTTCGATTTATAATCAACAAGGCTAAACGCACTAGCATCGTAATTACTATAAAATATGCTACTACCTTGCGATACACCGTCTGGTGTAAAGTACGGGTCAGTGTATGACAAACTTACACGTTCAGAACCCTTTGAAGTATTAATATTAAAGCCAATTTGGTTACCAGTACCTAAAAAGTTAGATTCTGTTACACCAATATTGAATTGTAAACCTTGGTATGAGCCATATGCTAAGCCCGCGTTAAAGCTACCAGCTGATTGCTCTTTTACTGTAAAATCAACATCAACTTGGTCATCAACACCTGGTACAGGAATAACGTTAAAATCAACTTTTTCCATGTACGCTAAACGCTGAATTTGAAGTTTTGAACGCTCAAGGTTTTGATTAGATAACCATGCACCTTCAAGCTGAGTCATTTCACGACGCAACACTTCATCAGACGTATTTTGGTTACCACCAACAATAATACGGCGTACATAAACGCGTTTACCTGGATTAACCGACAACGTTAATTGTACTTCTTGATTCTCGTCGTCAATTTCAGGAATGGTACGTACTTCAGCATTAGCATAACCAAAACGTGCTAAGTAACTCTTAATAAACTCTTCAGAGGAAGTAACCACTGAGCCGTTATAAAGCTCACCTGCTCTAAGTGGAATAACACTCTTAATTAAATCTTCACGACCAAGTAAGTCACCAATAAAGTCAAAACCTTTAACTTTATATTTAACGCCTTCAGTTAAGTTAGCTGTAACATAAACAGACTCACGCTCAGGGCTTACTGATACTTGTGTAGAATCGATATTAAAACGTAAATAACCACGGTCTAAATAAAAGCTGCGGATTTTTTCTAAATCGCCTTCAATGGTTTGCTTTTGGTAGCGGTCGCTACCCATAAACTGCCACCAAGGTAAATCTTGCTGTGACTCAGCCAGTTTTAGCAAATCTTCATTAGAAAAAAGCTCATTACCTACCAAGTTAATTTGGCGGATAGATGCAGCATCACCTTCATCAAACTCTAATTTAAGTTTAACGCGGTTACGTGGTAATTTTGTAATGCTAATTTCAACTTTAGCATTGTATTTACCAATACTGTGAAAGAACTCAATTAACCCTTTTTCGATATTATCGATAACGGTTTTATCAAGCGGTTCACCTTGGCGAATATCTTGTTGCTCAAGTGATTCATTAAGCTGCTCGTCTTTAATGTCTTTATTGCCTTCAAACTCAATAAAGCTAATTGTTGGACGTTCAGTTACTTTAAAAACAACGTTATTGCCATCGCGAAGCGCTTTGATATTGTCAAAGTGACCTGAGCGGTAGAGTGATTTTATTGTTTTTGAAATCGTATAATCATCAACATTGTCGCCCACATTGATCGGAATATGCGTTAAAGCAGCACCAAGTGCTACACGCTGTAAGCCTTCAACTTTAAGATCTTCAACAATAAAGGAGTTCTGGCCTAGGGCTGCAAAACTTGCACCCAATAAACTTGTTACTGCCAAATGTTTTTTTATAGCCATTTTATTATCTTTATCCTATACAACTGTATTACCGCTTAACATCCAAAATTAGAGATGCTTTACAATCGTGTTCTAATTAGTAATTTGTCACGCTGCAACTACAAACGCGATACATCATTGAACAAAGCGAAACATGTTAGAAAAATGAGTAACAAGGCACCCACTTTAAAACCAAACTCTTGTGTCTTTTCAGAGACTGGCTTTTTACGAAAAAGTTCAATTATGTAATACATTAAGTGTCCACCATCAAGCACTGGCAAAGGTAATAAATTAAATACACCTAAGTTAACACTGATTAGCGCTAAGAAGCTTAAAAAGGCGACTAAGCCATAGCTTACGCTAGTTCCAGCGCCGACTGCAATGCCCACCGGACCACTTAAATTTTTAACCGAAACCTGACCTGTAATTAAATTCCCTATCATGTCAAAACTAAGAGCAATTAATCGCCAAGTTTCTTTAGTGCCACGCACAATACTATCCAGCGGACCATAATGCCTAGTCTCAACAAAGCCTTCTGGCCACTGCTCTACAACGGGAGCAACGCCTAAAAAGCCACGCTCAGTACCGTCATCTGCTAATTGCCCTTTAGGGGTCACGGTAATGGTTTTTGTAGTATCTTGTCTTTTTACACTAAATTGTAAAGATTTGTTAGCCGACGTGGTAATAAGATTAACTAATTGCTGCCAACTGCTTATTGTTTCGCCATTTACAGACAAAATAGTATCGTTAACCTGTAAATTTGCTTGTTCTGCTGCTGAATCTTTAGTCACTGCCGCAATAGTTAATGTTGCTTGAGGTCTAAATGGAACGATACCTAATGAGCTTAATGGGGGTACATCTTGTTGATCAAGCTTCCAGCCATCTAAATTAAGTATTTTAACGCGTGGTTGCAGGTTTTCATCACGAACAATAACCTCTACGCTTTCCTCGCCTAAGCTCGACATTAATGCAAATGTAGCATCTTGCCATGTTGTAATTTCGTCATCGCCAATTTTAATAATATGCTGGCTTGGCATTATACCCGCCTGCTCTGCTCGGCTTCCCTCTGTTACGCTTCCTACAACGGGTTTAACCGATTGCACACCCACCATATACATTACAGCAAGTGCAAAAATAGCGAATAAAAAGTTAGCCATAGGACCCGCAGCTACAATAGCTATTCGGGCCTGAACAGATTTTGCATTAAACGATAAATGGCGTTGATTTGCCGGTACTTCATCAACACGCTCATCAAGCATTTTTACATATCCGCCTAATGGAATAGCGGCAATTACATATTCGGTTTTATATTTGTCATGCCATTTTAAAAGTGGTTTACCAAAACCAATAGAAAAACGCAGTACTTTGACGCCCATTTTGCGTGCAACCCAAAAATGGCCGAATTCATGGACTGTAACTAAAATACCAAGCGCTAAAATAAATGAGCCTAGGTTCCAAAAAAAATCAAACATATTAATGCACCACTTTTTTAATAAATTGCGAAGCGCTTAAGCGAGCTAACCGGTCGCACTCTAAAATTTCGTCTAAGCTTTGTACATTGGTGTACGTAGCCGCTTCGAGAGTCTGTGCATTTATTTTATATATATCGGTAAAACCAATTTCACCTTTTAAAAATGCATTAACCGCTATCTCGTTTGCGGCATTCACCGTTGTTGTTGCTCCTTGCCCGGCACTGCACGCCTCAATAGCGAGTTGCAAATTAGGGTAACGAGAAAAGTCAGGCTTGGTAAACGAAAAATTAGAAATATCAGAAAAATTTAGAGGCTTAACGCCTGCATTTATACGCTCAGGGTAAGCAAGTGCATGGGCAATAGGCGTGCGCATATCGGGATTTCCCATTTGCGCTAAAATAGAACCATCATGGTACTGCACCATCGAGTGGATAATACTTTGCGGATGGATAACCACATCAATATCGCTAGCATCGCAATTAAACAGCCATTTAGCTTCAATAAATTCCAAGCCCTTATTCATCATGGTTGCCGAATCGACAGATATTTTTTGCCCCATAGACCAATTAGGATGCGCAACAGCTTCACTAACGGTTACATCTTTGAGTGTATTTACATCACGCGTTAAAAATGGACCGCCAGAACCTGTAAGTAAAATTTTACTTACTCCGTGGTTTTGTAGCTTTTGATCGCCGTTACCATTTTGTAATGAACTAGGTAGGCATTGAAAAATAGCATTATGTTCGCTATCAATTGGCAGTAGTGTTGCCTTGTGTTGTTTAACTTTATCAATAAACAACTGACCCGACATAACTAGGGACTCTTTATTAGCAAGCAGTACTTTTTTACCAGCTTCTACTGCACTCAATGTAGGCAGTAAGCCCGCAGCACCAACAATTGCTGACATAACAATATCAACATCTGGATGAGCACATAAGTCGCTCATTGCTTGCTCACCGTGCATAACCAGTGTTTGGCACTGAGTATTAGCTAAATGACTAGATAACTGCTCAGCAGCTTGCTGCGTTGCCATAATCGCATAAAGCGGTTCATGCTCAATGCACAACTCAGCCATTTTTTTTGCATTCAGCCCTGCGGCCAACACAAAAACATCAAATAATTCTTTGTTTCGCGATACAACATCAAGCGTACTTAAACCTATCGATCCTGTAGCACCTAAAATAACCAATAATTGCTTTTGGCTCATAAACTCAGAGTCCACGCGTAACACATAACAAACATAGGTGCCGCCGCCGTTAGGCTATCAATTCTATCTAAAATACCGCCATGACCAGGTAAGCAGCTGCCGCTATCTTTTAAGCCAGCTTCGCGCTTAAACATACTTTCTAACAAGTCACCAACCGCAGAAAACAACGCGATAAATGCAGTCATAATTGCATAAATTGGCCAAACATATAAATCTACGTCAGTGAAGTAACAAAACGCCAATACAAATATGATTGATGCGGCTACACCACCGGCTAACCCTTCAATTGTTTTGTTTGGGCTCACTTTAGGCATTAACTTATGCTTACCAAAGCTTTTACCCGTAAAGTAAGCACCCACATCAGCGCTCCACACAATTCCTAAAACAACTAAAATAAGTACAGAACCAAAATGAGTAGACTCCATGTACTGAGCACTGCGTAATGTATTTAGTGCAAGCCATAGTGGTACAAGCGTAAGTAAACCGGCAATGCCACGCATTACCAAACCTTCATTCCACGCTTTTGCCATTGCTGGATAGCGCCATATTAAATAACTAGCAACAATCCACCAAGCAAACGCAAGTGTAAATAAATAATTCGCATCACCAACTAGCTTACCGTTTTGCCATAAAGCTTCAATTGGCCAGTGTAAATTAAGCAGCGCTAATAAAGCGGCAACTAAAAGTACAAACGATCCTCTTTTGAGCTTGTTACACAAACCCATGAATGCAGACCATTCCCATGCACCCAATAATACTATTGCACCAGCAAAATAACTAAATAACGTAAGCGGTGTATAAAAAACCAAAGCTAATGCTAATGGAGCTAGCACTAGTGAGGTTAAAATTCGTTGTTTTAACAAAATTGTGACCCTTATTCTATTTAGGTTTGAGCGAGTAATTGTTTTATTTGTTCGCCCGTACAACCAAAACGTCGCTCTCTGGCAACGTAACACGCAATAGCCTCAGCAAATGCTGCTTCATTAAAGTCAGGCCAAAGTGTTTCGGTAAAGTAAAGTTCAGCGTAAGCCGTTTGCCATAGTAAAAAGTTACTAATACGAACATCGCCACCTGTGCGAATAAGTAAATCAGGTTCAGCCTGATCTGCCATGCTTATATGTTGTGCTAAACGCTCTTCGGTAATATCTTCTGCGTTAAGTAAACCTTGTGCTACTTGCAACGCTAATTGCTTTGCAGCATTGGCAATATCCCAACGTCCACCATAATTGGCTGCAACATTTAAACGCAACCCGGTGTTATTTTCAGTCAGTTCTTGTGCAGCATATACTTTGCTACGCAAACTTTCAGAAAATCGTGATAAGTCTCCAATAATGGTCAGTTTTACATTGTTTTTGTGAAGCTTTTTTACCTCTTTTGTTAAAACAAACAAAAAAAGCTCCATTAAAGTATTTACTTCGTCTTCAGGGCGGCGCCAGTTTTCACTACTAAAAGCAAATAAGGTTAAAGATTGTATTCCTAACTTAGTACAAAACTGAACAGATTGACGCACAGCGTCCACGCCTTTTTTATGCCCATATACACGAGGTCTTTTTCTAGCTTGTGCCCAACGTCCATTACCATCCATGATGATAGCAACATGTTTGGGTAAACATTGCTGTGAAATTGTATCAGCGTCTAGAGCCATAAATATCGAGTATTCCATAAAAAAACGCCGCCTAGTATACCCCAGACGGCGTTTCAAAACTAATAATTTTAGTTGCTTAGATTTCCATCAATTCAGTTTCTTTCGCTGCTAAATGAGTATCCATATCTTTGATAAATTTATCTGTAAGCTTTTGAATTGCATCTTCTGCTTGACGCGCTTCATCTTCAGAAATTTCTTTATCTTTTAGTAACGCTTTAAAATCACCGTTTGCATCACGACGAATATTACGAACAGCAACACGACCGCCCTCAACTTCAGCGCGTACAATTTTAATTAAATCTTTACGACGTTCCTCTGTAAGTGGAGGAAGTGGTACACGAATAACAGTACCTGCCGACATAGGGTTTAAACCTAAATCAGACGCCATAATTGCTTTTTCAACAGCTTGCGCTAATGACTTATCGAAAACACCAATAGCAAGTGTACGAGAGTCTTCAATCGTTACGTTTGCAACTTGGTTTAAAGGTGTTGGCGCGCCGTAGTAAGACACCATAATACCGTCTAATATCGCTGGGTGAGCACGACCAGTACGAATTTTAGATAGTTGGCTGCCTAGTGCTGTTACACTCTTTTGCATGCGCTCTTGCGCATCTTTTTGAATATCGTTAATCACGGTTCAATCCTAATCTATTTGATTATTTCATCTGAGGCTTGTGAAGAAATAAGGGTTCCTTCTTCTTCACCCATAATAACACGCTTAAGCGCGCCTGATTTATTCATGTTAAATACGCTTAGTGGCATTTTATGATCGCGTGCCAAAGTAAACGCAGCTAAATCCATAACTTTTAATTCTTTATCAATAACTTCATTGTAGCTTAAGTGGGTATAAAGCGTTGCATCTGGATTTTTAACAGGGTCATCACTGTAAACACCATCAACTTTAGTTGCTTTGATTACGGTATCGGCTTCAATTTCAATACCGCGTAAACACGCAGCAGAATCGGTAGTGAAGAACGGATTACCCGTGCCCGCTGCAAAAATAACAACGCGACCTGTTTTTAACAAGCTAATTGCTTCAGCCCAATTGTATGCATCACATACACCATTTAATGGGATAGCCGACATTAAACGACAATTTACAAATGCACGGTGTAATGCATCACGCATTGCTAAACCATTCATAACGGTTGCAAGCATGCCCATATGATCGCCAACTACGCGATTCATACCCGCTTCGGCAAGAGAGCCGCCGCGTAAAAAGTTACCACCACCGATCACTAAACCCACTTCTACGTCGAGTTCTACCAGCTCCTTGATCTCTTGAGCCATACGATCTAAAACTTTTGGATCGATGCCAAAGCCTGCGTCTCCCATTAAAGCTTCACCGCTTAATTTGAGAAGAACACGTCTAAAAATAGGTTTGCGATTGATAATCATAGTATTGGGGCCAACTTTTATTGAATTATGGATAAAAAATAACCGCGCTTATGTTAAACATAAAAGCGCGGTTATTTTAAAGAATTTCTAGCTGCGAAGCAAAACCAAATAGTACTTTAATTGCATCTAATTTCCTTTTGCTTCACAAATAGTAATCTTACTTAGCTTTAGCAGCAGCAATTTGAGCAGCAACTTCAGCAGCAAAATCTTCTTCTTTCTTCTCGATACCTTCACCAACTTCTACACGTACGAAGCTAGTAACTGTTGCGTTTTTCTCTTTAAGAATATCGCCAACAGTTTTCTTAGGTTCCATGATGAAAGCTTGACCAGTAAGAGAAACCTCACCAGTGAATTTTTTCATACGGCCAACAACCATCTTCTCAGCGATTTCAGCAGGCTTGCCTTCATTCATCGCGATTTCGATTTGTACTTGTTTTTCTTTTTCAACAACATCAGCTGGAACATCTGAAGGTGTTAAGTATTCAGGGCTAGATGCAGCAACGTGCATTGCAACGTGCTTAAGTGTTTCTTCATCAGCAACACCCGCAACAACAACACCGATACGATCGCCATGACGATACTCAACTAGGTTTTCACCTGTTACGTACTGTAAACGACGTACATTGATATTTTCGCCAATTTTAGTAACTAGCTCAACACGGTCTTCTTCAAACTTAGCTTGTAAGTCTTCGATAGAGATTGTGTCAGCAATTGCAGCGTCAGCAACTTTATTAGCAAATGCTAAGAAGCTTACGTCTTTTGCAACGAAATCTGTTTGACAGTTAACTTCTACTAGTACTGCAACACCCGCGTTTTGCTTGATGATGATAGTACCTTCAGCAGCAATGTTACCTGCTTTTTTAGCAGCTTTAGCAGCGCCACTTTTACGCATGTTTTCAATCGCTAACTCGATGTCGCCATCAGTCTCAGTTAACGCTTTTTTACAATCCATCATGCCAGCGCCTGTGCGCTCGCGTAATTCTTTAACTAGGGCAGTAGTTACAGCCATTAGTAAATCCTCAAATCTGAATTCTGGTTTAGATAAGCGGGTTACCCGCTCTACAAGAATAGCAAGTCTTCACCTTAAAAAGATGAAGACTTGATGACAGCTAATTACTCAGCTTCTACGAAGTCGTCTTTCTCAGCTTGAGCAACGATGTTATTCTCGCGGCCTTCAGTGATAGCAGTGGCAACAGCACTTGTGTAAAGGCTTACTGCACGGATAGCATCATCATTACCAGGAACGATGAAATCAACGCCGTCTGGATTAGAGTTAGTATCAACGATTGCAACAACTGGAATACCTAGGTTGTTAGCTTCACGGATAGCAATGTGCTCGTGGTCTGCATCGATAACGAAAAGCGCGTCTGGAAGACCGCCCATGTTTTTGATACCACCAAGGCTTTTTTCAAGCTTTTCCATTTCGCGGTTAAGCATTAACGTTTCTTTCTTAGTTAATTTCTCGAAAGTACCGTCTTGGCTTTGTGCTTCAAGGTCTTTAAGACGCTTGATTGATTGACGAACTGTTTTCCAGTTAGTCAACATGCCACCTAACCAACGGTGGTTAACGTAAAACTGATCGCTAGCGATAGCTGATTCTTTTACTGCTTCGCTTGCTGCGCGCTTAGTACCAACGAAAAGAACTTTACCTTTGTTTGAAGCAGCACCAGTTAAAAACTTAAGTGCGTTATTGAACATTGGTACTGTTTGCTCAAGGTTGATGATATGTACACGGTTACGTGTGCCGAAGATGAAAGGTTTCATCTTAGGGTTCCAGTAACGAGCTTGGTGACCAAAGTGAACACCAGCTTGAAGCATATCGCGCATTGAAACGTTTGCCATTTTATAGATCCTCTATAGTTGTTAGGGTTAGGCCTCCACATATCCCATAGCACCAACACCGAAGTATTTAAACTTCAAATGCACCCAAGTGTATGTGACGATACGTGTGTGTGTTAAAATCAAATTGTGTTTGCCTTAAATACAAAAAATCATTTAAGAATTTATTTGTAAAAAGACGGCGCGCTTTATACCATATTAAAATTAAATACTCAACATCGCGTGCAAAAATTATGCAGCGATAAATATTCAAAACTCAATTTTGGAGCCTCAATGAGCGCTATTATCAAGACCCCTGAAGAAATAGAGAAAATGCGCGTAGCTGGGCGCTTAGCGGCAGATGTACTTGAAATGATCGGCCCACATGTAGTACCTGGTGTTACCACTGATGAACTAAATACACTTTGTCATGATTTTATTGTTAATGTGCAAGAAGCAGTCCCTGCTCCATTAAATTATCATGGCTTTCCAAAATCGGTTTGTACATCAGTAAACCATGTTATTTGTCATGGAATCCCAAACGATAAACCATTAAAAGATGGTGACAGCGTTAATATTGATGTAACCGTAATTAAAGATGGTTACCACGGTGACACATCAAAAATGTTCCACGTTGGTACACCAAATATTCAAGGCAAACGTCTTTCAGAAGTAACACAAGAAAGCTTATACCTTGCCATTAAAATGGTTAAACCAGGTGCACGCCTAGGTGATATTGGTGAAGCAATTCAAAAATATGTTGAAGGTTTTAACTACTCAATCGTACGTGAATACTGTGGTCATGGTATTGGCGCTGGCTTTCATGAAGAGCCACAAGTAATGCATTACGGTAGAGCAGGTACTGGCGAAGCATTAAAAGCGGGTATGTGTTTAACAATTGAGCCAATGGTTAACGCGGGTAAACGCCAATGTAAACTACTAAAAGATGACTGGACCGTAGTAACACGCGACCGTAGTTTGTCTGCACAGTGGGAACATACGTTATTAGTGACTGAAAATGGTGTTGAAATTTTAACGCTACGATCAGATGATACAATCGACAGGATCATAGAACACTAATAATAAGGACATGTGACTTTTTAGATTTAGTAAATTTTAATTTCTAAAAAGTTAACATGCCCAATAAAAGGAGCTCGCCCAGGTGGCATTACCCAACAAAGTAAAAAAGTTACTTAGCGATGCTGAACAACTGAGTGATTATCGCGATTGTTCTAGCTATTTTTATAAATGGTTACATAACGAATTTTCTAAACAACCGGTTGGGAATTTAATTAATGCCCGGGCTGAGTTTATTGACCGCCTACTTATCAAGCTGTTTCATGTTTACGATTTAGCTCATGAATCTGACTTAGCATTAATTGCAGTAGGCGGGTATGGGCGCGGAGAACTGCACCCCTACTCCGACATCGACTTTTTGTTGCTTGTTACACAGCAACCAAGCGAAGATGTATGTGAAAAAATAGGTCAGTTTGTTACTATGTTATGGGATCTCAATTTAGAGATAGGCCATAGCGTACATACAATCGATCAAGCAATTGAAAAAAAGCGTGATGATGTCACCTTTGCCACCAGCTTACTCGAAAGTCGCCTTATTTTTGGTAATCACATTGAGTTTGAAAAACTCAAAATGCATATTATCGAAACACCAGTATGGCGCTCTGGTGAATTTTTTACTGCTAAAGTTCAAGAGCAAAACTTACGCCACAGAAAGTGCCACGGCACCGCGTATAATCTTGAGCCAAACATTAAAGAAAACCCAGGTGGTCTGCGCGACTTGCAAACCATTATTTGGGTAGCAAAAAAGCACTTTAGAACAGAAACCCTGCAAGAGTTAATAAGCCACGGCTACTTAACTCACGAAGAGTTTCAAGAGCTTTCAGAGTGCCTAGAAAACCTATGGAACATTCGCTTTGCACTGCATTTAGCCGCAGGTCGAGCCGAAAACCGCTTATTGTTTGATCACCAACCTCAAGCCGCCGAAATTTTAGGTTTTGGTAGCGACGGCAAAGCGTCTGTTGAACGTATGATGAAACGCTTATTTAGAATAATGAGCCGCGTACGAGAACTAAACCAAATGCTACTTTCATACTTTGAACAAAGTATAATGCCCGAAAGTAGTGAAAATATGGTGATAGAACTCGACAGAAACTTTGAACAAGTTGGTCATCAAATAAGAGTTAAAGATCCGTCAGTATTTTTTAGACGTGACCAACTCTTTGTATTATTTGAGCACATAGCCGACAACCCAGCAATAACGCATATTTACCCAAGTACTATTCGAACTATTCGCCAAGTACGCCGTCGTTTATTGGGCGATTTACAAGATTACGCAGCGTGTCGTGAAGCTTTTTTACGTCTTGTTAAACACCCTAACGGCATGGGTCGCGCATTTACGTTAATGCATAAACACGGCATGCTTGCTGCCTATTTGCCGCAATGGCGAAATATATTTGGGCAAATGCAATTTGATTTATTTCATGCCTATACCGTTGATGAGCACACCCACAAGCTAATTAAAAATATATACCAATATTTTAATAAAACAGGTATCAGCGAATTTCCTATTTGTAGTGAAATTGTCACTCGAATGGATAAACCTGAGCTGCTTTATTTAGCCGGTATTTTTCATGATATAGCCAAAGGGCGTGGCGGCGATCACTCAGAGCTCGGCGCGGTCGATGCTATAGCTTTTGCTAAATTACATGGTTTTTCATCGGCTGATGCTAAGCTAGTTGCATGGCTTGTAAGTAACCATTTACTTATGTCGGTTACTGCGCAGCGTAAAGACATTAACGACCCTGCTGTAATAAAAGACTTTGCAACACGCATAAAAACAGAGCGCCAACTCGACTACCTATATTGTTTAACCGTTGCCGATATACGTGCAACAAACGACAACCTATGGAACGATTGGAAAAACACCCTACTGCGTGAGCTTTACTTGCATACGCAACGCGCATTGCGATTAGGGCTCGAAAACCCGATGGATCAACGCGACCAAATTCGTGATAAAAAACACCAAGCAAAACAGCGTCTTATTAACTTAGGTTATGCTGAGGAAAAAATTGATTTAATTTGGAGTCGTTTTAAAGCAAATTACTACACCGCTTTTAGCGAACAACAAATATCGTGGCAAAGTGAGCATTTATTAAATAGCCCCGACTTAAGCCAGCCCAGTGTTGTTGTATCAAATAGAGCAATGCACGGCGGTACACAAGTGTTTGTATACAGCCCATATTCTAGCGTATTGTTTGCGCGTTTGGTGAGTGTAATTGGCTCTAAAAAAGCGCAAATACAGCATGCGCAGGTGCTTACCACCAAAGATGGCTACGTACTATTTAGCTTTGTAATACTGGAAGTTAATGGCGAGCCTATTGCAAGTGGGCGTGCGCAATCGATTAAACGCGGATTAGAGCAAGCGCTTAGCGACCCTCGTAGAAAAATACGCTTTAAAAAGAACCGTTCACAGCGCTTTAAAGACTTTAATATTAAACCTAAAATTATACTGCGACCACATGCACGTAAAGACCGCAGCTTAATAGAAATTCAAGCCGTCGATATACAAGGTTTATTGACCAAAATAGCCGAAGTTTTCCAAGCGCATTTACTACACATTCACGCTGCCCGTATTACCACGGTAGGTGAACGTGCTGAGGATTTCTTTGTTGTATCAAATAACGAATACCAAGCACTGACTGATGAAGAGCAAGCAAAGATTCATCAGGCATTACGTAAAAAATTCAACGCCGAAACAGAATAGAGGACACACATGTCAGATTTAAAAACGATGATCGAAAACGCATGGGACAACCGCGATAGCATTAGCCCAAGCACAGTATCAAGCGACGTAAAACAAGCTATTATCGACGCACTAGATTTACTTGATAGCGGCGCAGCACGCGTTGCTGAAAAAATATCAGGTGAATGGGTTGTACATCAATGGCTTAAAAAAGCAGTATTACTGTCGTTTCGTATTCGCGACAACCAACCAATGAACGACGGCGTAAACCAGTTTTACGACAAAGTACCACTTAAATTTAGCGACTACACGCCAGAGCAGTTTCAGCAAGGCGGTATGCGCGTAGTGCCAAACGCAGTAGCGCGTAAAGGCAGCTTTGTAGGTAAAAACGTAGTACTTATGCCATCGTACGTAAACATTGGCGCATACGTTGACGATGGCACCATGGTTGATACATGGGCGACTGTTGGCTCGTGTGCACAAATTGGTAAGAATGTACATTTATCAGGTGGCGTAGGCATAGGCGGCGTTTTAGAGCCTCTACAAGCTAACCCAACCATCATTGAAGACAACTGCTTTATTGGCGCACGTTCTGAAATTGTGGAAGGCGTAATTGTTGAAGAAGGCGCGGTAATTTCAATGGGCGTTTACATCAGCCAAAGCACCCGTATTTATGACCGCGAAACAGGCGAAATTCATTACGGTCGTGTACCAGCAGGCGCAGTAGTTGTACCAGGCGCACTACCTTCAAAAGATGGCACTCACAGCCTTTACGCTGCAATCATCGTGAAGAAAGTAGATAAGCAAACACGTGAAAAAGTAGGCATTAACGCCCTACTACGCTCAATTGATGAGTAATAGTCGGTTGGGTTGAGTGAAACGAAACCCAACGATACGTTGAAGTTAAGTGTTTTAGCTGAACTTTAATTGTATATAAAAAGCTCTAAGCCTTTGGTTTAGGGCTTTTTTGTTTATGGCAATAAACTCTCAATCAAGTAGCATTATTTTTGTCTTAATAAATAACGTATTAACTGGATCTTCTATCTTAAAGTCATACATGTAGTCTGTTTCTTTATTAAATCTTTTTAAGTAATAATTAGCTAATGGATCATAGCGATTCTCATGCAGCCAACTGTAAAACTTCCCTAACTCATAACTTAGCTTTCGACTGAGATCTGACTTGGGTTCAAGAAGCCCATCATTATCCAAATCTATAATATTCATTAATTGAAGGTTTATTTTTATTTCATCAATTAATGGCTCTAGTGACTTTCTATAATTGGTAGCTTTAATTTCTAGATTTGTCTCTAAAGGTTCTGCTTCGTAAACCATAATTAAATTATCAATAACATCATTATAATAATCATTGTTTAACCTTATCTCAGACTCGTTTTTTAAAATATATAACTGTTCTAAATTGGATGATTTAGTCTCTATAGGTTGCCTAGTTAAATTCAGCTTAAAATCGTTAAATAATTTTGTTATTGCTTGAGATAAAACATCTAGATAGTCATACCTCTTAAGAAGAAAGCAAAACAGCTCGTTAGAGTTAAGAACCATAACTAAATCACTCTCACCCACTTTATTACTATATAAATTAACAGTAAGTTCACCATTCTCCATGTGGTTATCGTAAGGCCAACTAGCAAATCTTTTACAATCTGTATGATTTAAGTTTACTGGATGCGCGCCAAATGAGGCTCTTATCGATTTGAAATAACTGTTATCATCCTCGTCAAATAAACGATTTGTGAAACATTCTTTTTCACCAGAGAAAGGTAAAGTCTTTGGGTTTATAAACACTCGGTGTAGTTGGGTTATTGATTCTGAAACAAGATCTATCGCAGAAATTAAAGAAAACATCTGCATAACACGCATATCAATATTTTCCTCTAATCCTGGAGGATATTGTAAATACCTAATCGATACAGTGATCCAATCCATACAAGAACAAATTATATTCCATTGATTTTTATCATTTTTGTTATTATAAGACTTATAAACAAAACTTGAATTGGAATTTACTAGATCTCTAAAGTCAGAAATCTTGTCATCCTTGATCACCTTTATCATTAAATTTTCACTCTGAAGCTCGTTATTAACTCTAAAATATCACTAAAAATATAAACGTATAAAGAAAAAAGGAATGTTTTAATCTAGGTCGAAAGAAAGTATTGGTGGTAAAAAAAGCACCGAGGTAAATAAGTTCATTAAAGATTCGTTGGGTTTCGTTTCACTCTACCCAACCTACGCTAATAACCACTCCAAAACCAAAAAAGCACTTATAAAAATAAGTGCCTTTGTTGGTTTGCTCAATTAGGGTGGTTTACAGCGCGTTAAATACGTCGTCTGTTTTAGCTGCGCAAATAAAATCGTTTTTGTGTAGGCCTTTAATTGAATGGCTCCACCATGTAACTGTTACTTTGCCCCACTCGGTTAATAAACCAGGGTGATGACCTTCGTCCTCAGCCATGTCGCCGACTTTGTTAGTAAACGCGATAGCTTGTTTAAAGTTTTTAAATTTATAAACACGCTCAAGCTGCATAATGCCGTCGCGTACTTCTGGAACCCAGTCTGGGATTTTAGTAATTAATTGCGCTAACTCTTCGTCAGATACTTTTGGCGCATCTACGTGGCAGGCTTCGCATTTTTGTGCACTTAATGAAGTCATTCTAAATCCTTACTTTTAGCTTTTTAGCATTAATGTTTAACTGGCTAATTTTTCTTTTGGTGGAAATTTTGGGTCGTGCAAGCCAAGCTCTTTAGCTCGCTCAACCAAAGTCATAACATCCATTTGCGATATATCAAACAAGTCATGAATCGAATTTATGGTGTAGTACTGCGGTTGCATAATATCAATACGGTACGGAGTACGCAGTACATCAAGCACATTCATTGGGCTAATTTCTGGTGTATTTGAGTACACGTATTGGGTCTCCCCTGGGCTTGATAAAATACCGCCGCCGTAAATACGCAAGCCATCTTCGGTTTGCATTAAACCAAACTCAACTGTAAACCAGTAAACGCGTGCAAGGTATACACGGTCTTTCTTTTGCGCTGCGTAAGCTAACTGCCCGTATTTATGCGTAAACTCAGCAAAGTCTGGGTTACTTAACATTGCACAGTGACCAAATATTTCATGAAAAATATCTGGCTCTTGCAGGTAGTCAAATTCTTCACGGCTTCGAATAAACGTTGCAATAGGAAACTGCTTATTAGCAAGTAATCTAAAAAACTCATCAAAGTCGATAAGCGCTGGAACAGGGGTTACTTGCCAACCGGTAGTCGCTAGCAACACCTCGTTCAACTCGCTTAATTCCGGAATGCGATCGTGTGGCAGGTTAATTACTTTTAAACCTTCCATGTACTCGTTACACGCTTTACCTTCTATACATTTAAGTTGACGTGCTACGAGTTCAGACCAAATTTTATTTTCTTCATCACTCCAATGTATAACCCCATTTTCGTCTGGTGTTTTGGAGGTGTATTTACTTGCTTTAGCCATAAGTACCTTCTTGGGGTTAACCTTAAATCGGTGTAAGTGTGATACTTAAAATCAATCAAATATCGAATGACCCCATACTATGCAAAAGTGAAGAGAAGTTTAATAGGTAGGCTAACATCTATAATTGGCACGATCACAACATTCGTAAATATAAATTTACACCAGTGACCACAATAAAATACAGACCTTTAAATAAAGGTCTGCAGAAGCAAAAACACTGTACACATTTAAATACAGCTATTGAATTTGAGTGAAAGCATGGTCTAAATCATCAATAATATCGTTAACATTTTCAAGCCCAACTGATAGACGGATCAAGCCATCACTTATTCCTGCTGCAGCTCGCTCTTCGGGAGTATAAGGTGAGTGAGTCATTGAAGCTGGATGCTGAATAAGAGTTTCAGCATCACCTAAACTTACTGCTAAAGTACAAAGTTTCATACTATCAATAAACTGCGCACCATCTTGCAACGTGCCTTTTATTTCAAATGCAATAACACCACCAGCGGCTTTCATTTGATTACCAATAAACTTATGACCAGGATGCGATTTAAGCCCTGGATAATATACGGTGCTCACTTGTGGGTGCGCTTCTAGATATTCGGCAATAATTTGTGCGCTTTGACAATGGCGCTCTACTCGAACCGCAAGGGTTTTTAAACCTCGGTTAATTAACCATGCGTCATGTGGGCTAATAGTTGCGCCAATATCTTTTAATACGGTCATTTTAATAAGCGCTATATGCTCAAGCGAACCACATACAATACCCGCGACTACATCGCCATGCCCGTTCAAGTACTTAGTTGCACTGTGTACTATTATATCAATGCCGTATTTTTTAGGCGATTGCAGTAAAGGCGTTAAAAAGGTGTTGTCGACCACGCTAATTAAGTTGTACTGTTTTGCTACACTGCCAATAAGTGCTAAATCGATTACCGCCATGGTGGGGTTAATGGGTGTTTCTACAAATATCATTTTTGAATTAGGTTTAATTGCTGCGCGTAATTCGGCCTCGTTAGTCATATCAACAAAAGTGACTTCGATTCCCCAGCGCGGCAACATATGCGAGAAAAACGCGAAGGTACAACCATATAAAGCACTTGAAGCAACAAGGTGATCTCCTTGCGATAAAAAGCTTAATACCGACGCAGACACTGCCCCCATTCCGGTTGCGGTTGCAGCTGCGGCTTCACACGTTTCTAGCTGAGCAACTTTTTGCTCAAGCTCGGTAGTTGTAGGGTTTCCTAAACGCGTATAAATATAGCCAGGCTCGTCGCCTGCAAAACGCGCAGCACCTTGTGCAGCATTTTCAAAATGAAAGGTAGAGGTTTGATACAAAGGAGAAGTGAGTGCGCCGTGCGGGTCGTTTGCTTTTTGTGGTCCGTGAATACACTGGGTATTTATATGATGCTTGCTCATTGTAGGCTCATTTTTTGATTATTATGTTTTATCGATTTCATAATCAAAACGTATGGGCTTACAAACAGCAAGCATGCCGGATGCTCAGATGGCTATTTGTGCAAAGTTTATGCATTTAACTGTACACAAATATTGCCAAGTCATTGTGAGCTTTAACTTATTTAAAGTAGTTTTAAAACGCTTATTAAAAATACTTACTCTGGCGTTGCTGGCTTTTTACGACTAATAATTTTACTCGCAATGCTTTGTACCGTCTCTTTTAATAAACTGCGCTTATTTTCAAGCCTTGGTAATGGTCGGCTAAGCTCCATTGCTTTATAGCCAATTCGCGCGGTAAAAATACCTGCACTTATACCTTGAGCCGCGCGACCCGACAGTTTACCAAGTAATTCTGCACTGAGCGCTGTGGCAGCTAAATCCGACACTAACTCTGCACTGCCTACAAACATTACTTGTTTTATAAGCATGCGGTACAGCTTTATACGGCTCGCATAACCAAAACCAATGCCATAAATTTTACCTATTTGCTCAATAAGTTTTGTACCGCGCCACAGCACAGCCATCATATCGACCAGTGCAAGTGGACTAAGTGCCACCAGCAACGCAGACTCAGTTGCAAAGCGATTAATTAGCTTTTTAGCTTTAGTGTCTTGCGTTATTAATAAACTATTGGCGTATAGCGTCATTATTTCTTTGTCGCTGTGATGCGTAGCGACTTGGCTTTTAAAGGTTTCAAAGTTATCAAGTTCTTGGTGTTTATTCAGCTTCTCTAACCAAGGTAATGCACCACCTACTTGCTCACTATTTAAAAGTCTATCAGCTTCAACTCTATGTAACTGATTACGCTTTAAACTGCGCAGCATTCGATACTCTCGCCATAACAAGCGCCCTATTAGTAATACACCGCTTACAACGGCGGTTAAATAAACACTCCCTAAAATAACTGATTGCTCAAAAGCGAACACTAACGAAAACGCAAATTCTAAAAGTACCAGTATAAAAAAACTAATAGCAAAAATACCTTTAAGCGTTTGCCATTTTGATTTTTTATAGACAGGCTCTAAATCAATTTCTGGCTCAAGTGCTTCATTTTCAAGGTCTTCGTAATCACTTTGCCCGTGCTGAATAACTTTTGCACTTGATAAAACAGGCTCATCTTGTTCAATACTTTGTGCGTTAATTCGACGCCCTGCTTGAAATTGTTGGTTTAACTCACTCATGTTAATTTGTCTCCTAGCAGGTACTGCATTACATGGTCTAATCGAATATGTTTTAGTTGTTTATCAGGATTTGCCATAGGGGAGAACGATAAAAACTCAAACCCCTGTGCAGGCCACTCACTTTTATTGAGCATTCTCGCTGGTGGCTGTGGCGGTAAATAAGTAAGCCATTCAAGTTCGTTTAAAGGCTTTCCGTAAATACAGTCAAGCGTTTGACCTTTGTCGGTAATTTGGCGCGATTGTGTCGCTGCGATTGACGACATAGCCATGGTTTCTATTTTTACACCATCAAACTTTAAATGATTACTTTGCTCATGCACGAGTGAATCGAGCAGTAACGCTAAGTCTTTATGGTGTTTAGCACTTATATGGTCTGATTTGTTAGCCGCAAATAATATTTTATCAATATTGGGTTTAAACAAGCGTTTAAAAAAGCCCGACTCTCCATAACTAAAATGAGCGAGTAACTGATTTATTACACTGCTTTGCTCTTGCAGGGTTTCATGCCCTTCGTTTAATGCGCTAAGTACATCTACAAGTACTATTTGGCGATCGAAATGCTTAAAGTGCTCATTATAAAATGGTTTTACGACTTCTTTTATATAGGCATCAAAACGCTTTATTAAATGCGCTAAGTTTGAGCCCGATACAACGTCGTTATTTATATGATCCCCCGATACCGGAAAAAACAATAACAACGGCGCACCTTGTAAGTCGCCAGGCATTAACATGCGACCAGGTTGTAACATGGCTAATTTGGTGTCTTTTTTAAGCCCTACCAACATACTTTGATAAAGCTGTGCAATATGGGCAAGTGCACTTTCATCTACAGGTGCATTTAAATCGAGTTGCTCAACGGCAGCTAAAAAATCACTCGATGTATTTACACGCGACGCTTGTGTTAATAATGGATATTGTTGGGCGCACCACTGCTCGTAACTTTGCTCAAGCATAGGTAAATCAAGCAGCCACTCACCGGGGTAATCAATAATATCTAAATAAAGCGTTGATTGCGGTGAAAAGTGCCCGCGCAGCCCTGCGTTACTTTGATATTTAATTGCCAAGCGTAATGTATTAATTCGCTCAGTTGATGCAGGCCAACTCGGTTCGCCATCGCTTGGTAATAAAGCATTGAGTGCTCGAGGGTAATCAAACGTAGGTACTTTTAGCGCCTCTTGCGGCACTACTTTTGTGGCAATGTGGCGATGCTCACGCATTACATCAAAAAAAGGTAAGTTTTTATCATCAGCTTGGGTTGTTAGGTGCTTAACAAGCGCAGTAATAAACGCTGTTTTACCGCTACCACTTAAGCCTGTTACGGCCAGTTTTACATGTTGGTCTAAACTGCGATGAAGGGCTTTTTGTGCTTTGCCTTTAATGCTTTTAAAGGTCTTTTTTGCAAATGATTGGCTCATAAAGTGTCTTGCACCCTATCTGCCGTAATTTATCACGCTACAAACAAGGTGCTTATAAATCCTTTAAAGTTTATTAATTTCACGGCTTACCGTAAATTCGCTCGAAGTAACATGGCGTTCCATATCTTGTAAGCGAACATCTACACGCGTTAAGCGCTCTTTTAAATCTTGCAATGCGCGGCGTGGTGGCTCGCCTTTTTGCCAGACTTTAAATTTTACTTCTAACGGATCGTCATGTTTAGTTGAATTTGTATTCGCTGTAGCAGGTTCTTTTTTATCTAAAATAAACCACGCTACAATATACGCTACCACAAATAATGGACCACCTGTTAGCAGTACCGCACTAACAAATATAATGCGAACTAACCATAACTCCATATTAAAGTAGTCACTTAATCCCGCACATACGCCGGCAATTTTACCACGCTGTGGGTCTCTTAATAATTCGCGTTTGGTACTCATACTTTGCGTCTCCATTGTGGTGACTCTTGATCAAGCAATGCTTCTAACGTTTCTACCCTATCAGCCATTTTTTCAGCTTTGTGTGCAAGTTCAAGTAACTGGCGATGTTCGTGTTCACTTAACCCTTGGCTTACTTGTTTTTTGCTACGGTAGTGTAAAATTAACCACAGTGGGGCAACAAAAATCATAAACAAGATAAATGGTGCAACTAGTATCTCTGGGTCAAACATAATCCTCTCCTGACAATCCGTTTTGATGTTTTTAAGCTGGGGCACATGGGGCCCCATATATTTTTATATGTAATTATTTATTAGCCAGCTTCTTTTTAAGTTTGGCTAGTTCATCATCTATCTTTTCATTTTTTTGTAAATCAGCAATTTCGTCTGCTAACGTTTGTTTACCTAAATCGTAAGACTCAATTTGAGATTCTAGTCCATCAATTTTAGTTTCGTAGCGTTCAAAACGATTAAGAGCATCTTCTACCTTTGAGCTATCAAGCGCTTTTTTCACTTCAAGGCGCGACTCAGCCGAACGTTGACGCAGTATAATCGCTTTTTGACGTGATTTAGCATCAGCTAACTTATCTTGAAGTGTTGTAACTTCTTGTTGTAGCTTTTCAATATGAGAATCTACATTTTCAAGCTCACTTTGTACTGCGGCTACTGCATCTGCCGACTTTTGCTTTTCAAGTAGCGCTGAGCGCGCTAAATCGTCGCGGTCTTTACTTAAAGCCAGTTCGGCTTTATCTTGCCAATCACTTACCTGTGCTTTAAGTGTTTCTACACGGCGTACAATTTCTTTTTTCTCTGCCAATGTTTTAGCTGACGTAGAACGTACCTCAACAAGCGTATCTTCCATTTCTTGAATTATCAGACGAACCATTTTTTCTGGGTCTTCTGCTTTATCTAAAATGGCGTTGATATTAGAATTAACAATATCTGCAAAACGTGAAAAAATTCCCATAACATTTACCTCTGTAATTTAAACTTAGTTAGTCTGCTCTAACTAGTATCAATATGCTTGCCAACTTTTCAAAAGTTAAAATACACTTTATTTTCATTACGTTAAACTATATAGACAAATTACTTTAGTTATCTATGATTATGAAATACACTAACTGTTAGTAAAAATGACCAAGAGTTAGGAAATATGAGCCAATATCGCCAGCAAGATAATTTACTCGGCCAATCAGATAGCTTTTTGTCTGTATTAGATCAGGTATCGCAACTCGCTAATTTAGATAAACCGGTACTTATTATTGGTGAACGCGGCACAGGTAAAGAATTAATAGCAGCACGCTTACACTTTTTATCCAAACGTTGGGAGCAAAACTACGTAAAGCTTAACTGTGCAGCGCTTAACGAAAACCTACTCGAAAGTGAATTATTTGGTCATGAAAGTGGTGCTTTTACAGGTGCAAGTAAACGCCATGAAGGTCGTTTTGAGCGCGCTAATAGCGGTACTTTATTTTTAGATGAGCTGGCTAACACATCACCAATGGTACAAGAAAAACTGCTGCGCGTTATAGAATACGGCGAATTTGAACGTGTTGGCGGCAAACAAACAGTAAAAGTAGATACTCGTTTAGTGTGTGCTACAAACGAAGACTTACCCTATTTAGCTGAGCAAGGCGAGTTTAGAAGTGATTTACTCGACCGTTTAGCATTTGATGTAATTACCCTTCCGCCACTGCGAGAGCGCCAAGACGATATTATGCTGCTTGCTGAGCAATTTGCGATGAATATGGCACGTGATTTAGAGTGGGAATTATTTAGTGGTTTTACTCGAAGTGCTACCGAAACACTCCTTAGTTACAATTGGCCTGGTAATATACGAGAACTTAAAAACGTAGTTGAACGTAGCTTATATCGTCACGGCAGTGAACATATTCCCGTTCACCAGATTATTTTAGACCCATTCGATAGCCCATTTAGACCAAAGCCACGTGTAAAAGCCGTTGCAGCTTCACCAATAATTGCACCAGAGCCTGTAATTACAGCGACTCCTGTTGTACAACAAAACATTGAGCTTGCTGCTAATATTCAATTTCCATGCAGCTTAAAAGAACGCTCAAACGACTTTGAAATAAACATGATTAATAAAGCACTCGAACATAGCCAATTTAATCAAAAGAAAACTGCAGAAGTACTTGGTTTAACGTATCATCAATTACGTGGTTATCTAAAAAAATACAATTTGTTGGATCAACAATAGTTAGAGGTTATGCGGGTGCATAAATTATTACTTTCTTTGCTAGCAGCCACTTTAGTTGGCTGTATAGATAGCAAAGAAGAAATCATAGAAGAAAAAAATCAAGGCTTAGTTTATTGCGCTGAAGCTAACCCTGTGTCGTTTAATCCGCAAGTAACAACCACGGGTTCGACTATCGATATTATTGCCAACCAATTATACGACCGACTAATTAGTATTGACCCCGTTACGGCTGAATTTCAAAGTGAATTAGCTACCGATTGGAAAATCAGTAAAGATGGTAAATCGGTAACCTTTACCCTGCGTAAAGGTGTTAAATTTCATACAACAGCTTATTTTACTCCTTCGCGTGACTTTAACGCCGATGACGTTATTTTTACGTTTAGCCGACTATTCGATGTGTATAATCCTTATCACTTTGTAGGTGATGCAAATTATCCTTATTTTCAAAGTGTGGGAATTGATCAGCTAATCCGAAAAATTGTTCGCGTGTCTGACTATCAAGTACGCTTTGAATTATTTAGCGCAGAAAGCAGTTTTTTAGCCAACATGGCAACTGACTTTGCGGTTGTGCTTTCAGAAGAATACGCAACAAAGCTAAAAGAGAACGACCAAACTAACCTATTTGATCAGTACCCTGTTGGCACAGGACCATATATTTATAAAGAATATCGCCGCGACCACTTAGTACGCTTTTACAGAAATCCGCTGTACTGGAAGCACGATGTAGCACTTGAGCAACTCGTTTACGATATAACGCCTAATGGCACTGCTCGTATTGCTAAAATGCTGACTAAAGAATGCGATGTAACAGCCCATCCTAGCAGCGCGCAATTGAGTATTTTGGCTCAGCGTGATGATATAAATATCGAAAAAGAAACAAATTTAAATGTTGGCTATTGGGCATTTAATACAGAGCGAGCTCCATTTGACGACCTCAGAGTACGCCAAGCACTCGCGCATGCCATAGATATAGATAAAATAATGCAAGCGGTGTATTACGGTAACGGTACGCGTGCACAATCAATTTTACCACCAACATCGTGGGCTTTTGAACCACAAGAAAACATTCCAACCTTTGACCCTGAGCTTGCCAAAAAACTATTAATAGAAGCTGGGTTACCAAATGGCTTTGACATGAATATTTGGGCAATGCCAGTAAGCCGTATTTATAATCCCAATGCTCGAAAAATGGCTGAGCTAATGCAAAGTGATTTACGCAAAGTGGGTGTTAACGTAAGTATTGTAGAATACGAGTGGAATACGTTTATTCAACGTATTGGTGAGCATCGCCACGACAGCGTATTACTTGGTTGGGCTGCTGATACACCAGATCCTGATAACTTTTTTAGCCCACTGCTTAGTTGCTCAGCAACCTTTAGCGGAAAAAACCCAGCAAACTGGTGCGACCCTGAATTTGATTTACTCCTTACCCAAGCCCTCGATACGACAGATTTAAATATGCGTAAAAAATACTACGAGCAGGCGCAAAGTCTTATTATTGATAAGCTGCCATTATTACCTATTGCTCATGGTTTGCGTTTTCAGGCAAGCAGTTCTGATGTAGAAGGCATAACACTTGGACCATTTGGTGCTATTTCACTAGCTAATGCGAGGAAGAAGTAATGATCTTAGATTATATTTTTCGTCGCCTTGGTTTATTTTTTTTTATGATACTACTGCTGAGTATCTTTACTTTTTCACTTGCCTATTTATTCCCAGGTGATCCACTCAGTAATTTAAGCGGCATACCAAGTAGTAACTTTACCCAGCACAGCGAACTCGAAGATAAGTACTTATATAATAGTAATTACTTTATGCAATATATCGCCTTTTTAGGACGTATTTTTCAAGGTGATTGGGGCGTTTCTTTTGCATCAGGGCAAAACGTATTTTCTCATATTGTTGATTTATTACCTGCTACATTAGAGCTCAGTATTTATGCACTTTTTGTATCGGTTGTGGTAGGTGTACCTGTTGGTATTTTAGCTTCTGTTTATTATAAACGTTGGCCCGACAAACTAATTAACTCGACTGCTATTGTTGGTTATTCAATGCCCGTTTTTTGGTTAGCGCTATTACTTATTATGGTGTTTTCGTTAAAATTAGGTTGGTTTCCTATGTCAGGAAGAATGGGATTACTTTACGAGATTCCATCTGCTACTGGTTTTATTTTAATTGATATTGCCTTAGCCAATTTCCCCTATCAGGGTTTTGCTTTTTTAGATGCATTGCGCCATTTAACTCTGCCCACCATTGTGCTTGCTATGTATCCAACCACAGTATTAATTCGCTTTACGCGTGAATCAATGCTTAAAGTAATGGATCAAAACTTTATAAAAACAGCTAGAGCAAAAGGTCTTAATCGCAGACAGCTAATAATGCACCACGCGCTGCGAAATGCTTTACTGCCGGTAATTAAACAAATTGGTTTGCAATTTAGTACGCTCATAACACTTGCTATGATAACCGAAGTTATTTTTTCGTGGCCAGGTATTGGTCGCTGGTTAATTGACAGTATTTATCAACGCGATTTCCCCGCGATTCAAGGCGGATTAATGGCGGTTTCGCTCTTTGTTATTTTAGCCACCATCATAACTGAGCTTACTTATACTCTATTCGACCCAATTTCACGGAACCAAACCCATGGCAAAGTTTAATTTATTTTCTGAAGAGTCGAATACATCGCCACTTGCGCGATTTTGGCGTAAATTTAAAAATAATCATCCAGCATTAGTTGGTCTATGGATATTTTTAGCGTTTGCCTTACTTGCTGCAAGTGCTCCCTTTTTAGCTCCATATGGTGTAAATCAGCAGCACAGTGATGCATTACTAATTCCGCCTTCGTGGCGAGAAATGGGCGATGTACGCTTTATTTTAGGCACCGATGATTTGGGTCGAGATGTACTTTCTCGTTTAATGAATGGTGCTACATATACTTTTGGCTTATCGGTAGTGGCCGCATTGCTCACCACTATTATTGGCGTTTTAGTAGGTACTTTTGCAGGTATTAGCCGCGGGCTACGTTCAAGTTTTTTAAATCATTTACTTGATATAACGTTATCTATTCCCTCTTTGTTACTGGCTATTATTATTATTGCGGTGCTCGGTCCTGGTTTAATGAATACGGTTTGGGCTATTATTTTGGCGCTCCTTCCGCAGTTTATTCACTCAATTAAAAGCTTAATTGTTGACGAGTTAAATAAAGATTATATAACTGCATTTAAGCTCGATGGAGCGTCTAATTGGCATATAATATCGCGCGGCATATTCCCTAATATTTACGAGCATATTGTGGTTATATTTACGATGGCGCTTTCTACTGCAATTTTAGATATTTCGGCATTAGGCTTTTTAAAATTAGGCGCTCAACCACCGACTACAGAATGGGGAGCAATTTTAGCTGAAAACCTTGGTCTCATTTATTTAGCGCCTTGGACTGTTGCACTACCCGGTGTACTATTATTTTTAGCAGTGCTTTCAACCAACTTAGTGGGCGACGGGCTGCGACAAGTGTTAAAAGAACGTAAGGCTGATTAAATGCAATTACTAGATGTTCGAAACCTAACTATTGAGCTGCGCACCTCTGAAACGGTAATTAGAGCCGTAGACCGAGTGAGTTTTAGCTTAAAAGAAGGCGAAGTACACGCACTTGTAGGCGAGTCAGGTTCAGGAAAGAGCCTAATAGCAAAAGCAATTGTAGGTGTTCTTAACGAACGCTGGGATATTACCGCCGACAGAATTCACTGGCGCGGTGTTGATTTAATGCGTTTAACACCCGAGCAACGCCGTAAAACAGTAAGCCAAGACATAGCAATGATCTATCAAGATCCAAGCCGATGCCTTGACCCTACTGCTAAAATATTTGACCAAATAGCCGAAACGCTGCCTGAAATTGCAAGTAAAGGGTTTTTCTTAAAGCGTAACCGCGAACGAAAAGATCGCGTTAAGGCACTCATACATAAAGTGGGGATTAAAAACCACGAAGCCGTACTGAGCAGTTACCCGCATGAACTCTCTGAAGGTGTGTGCCAAAAAGTCATGATTGCAATGGCTATTGCACGTACTCCTAAGTTATTAATTGCCGACGAACCTACTACAGCACTTGAGAGCACAACTAAAGCACAAGTTTTTAGATTATTAAAAAGTCTGAATCAATTAAAAAACATGTCAATTTTAATGATTTCTCATGAACTCGAAGAAATTGCACATTGGTCGCATGGAATTCATGTTTTATATTGCGGACAAATGGTCGAAGCTGGACCTACGCACAAAATATTTAGCCAGCCGCGCCATCCTTATACACAAGCATTATTAAAAAGCTTGCCAGACTATGAGCAAGGTTTAGCGCATAAAGAACCTTTTTATGCGCTTAAAGGCACTATTCCTACACTACAGCATTTACCTATTGGTTGCCGATTAGGACCACGTTGCCCACAAGCGCAAAAAGCATGTGTAGTAACTCCTAAGTTTACAAAGCACAACGGACACAGTTATGCGTGTCACTTTCCGCTAATTAAGGATATGAGATAATGCAGCCTTTATTAAAAGTACAAGCTCTGTCAAAAACGTTTAATGTGCGAGCGGGGCTTTTTAGCCGTAAAAAATTTGAAGTATTAAAAAATATTTCATTTTCGGTTGGTAAAGGTGAAAGCATTGCAGTTATTGGCGAAACGGGTTCAGGAAAAAGCACCTTAGCAAAATTACTCTCTGGTGCTGATAGTGCTGATAGCGGGCAAATTTTACTCGAAAATAATATTATCGAAAATAATGGTGTTCGCGACAATCAATGTCGTCATATCCGTATGATTTTTCAAGACTCAGGTGCGTCGCTAAATCCAGGATTAACTATTGGCGATATGCTCGACGATTGTCTTTTATATAATACTGATTTTGAAAAACTAGAACGTATAGAAAAAATTAATACAACGTTATCTAAAGTGGGTCTATTAATAGATCACCAACATTACTATCCACATATGTTTAGTGTAGGGCAATTACAGCGTGTAGCGCTCGCTCGTGCATTAATTTTAGATCCGAAGGTTGTGGTGCTCGACGAAGCTGTTTCGTCATTAGACCCCTCTATACGTGCGCAAATTGTTAATTTATTACTAAAGCTTCAACGAGACACTGGGCTGACTTATGTGATGATCACTCATCATTTAAGTTTAGTGCGCCATATTAGCGACCAAGTTATTGTGCTCGATAAAGGTGAGGTAGTTGAATACGGCCCCACTGAATCTGTATTTCAAAACCCACAATCTAAAGTTACCCAACGTTTACTTAGCTGTTAATAACAGCTTTCTTACCAGCAAACCTCAACTTGTGTGCAATGTAACCTCGTTTATAAAGGTCTTTATTAAATGTATTGCATTTAATACCAATTTTATTAAAAACATAATCAATAATTTAATGTAATTGGTATAACACCTAAATTATAAAGAGGACCTATGCTTAAAAAAACATTACTCACCGGTATTTCATCGCTATTACTTTTATCAACAACGGTTATTGCCGATGTAACCCCTAAAGATCAAAACTGGGTTGGTGGAGTTGATCATCTAGGGTTAACAGTATCAAACCTTGATGCTTCTAAAACATTTTTTGCTGATGTACTTGGTTTTAAAACGCTAGGAAGTGACCCAACCTACCCTGCTTATTTTTTATCAAACAATAAAATAACCATTACATTATGGCGCGTTAAAAATGATGAAAAACGTGTGGAGTTTAATCGCGCAGAAAATGTGGGCTTACACCACTTAGCACTCAGTGTTGAGAGTATTGAAAAGTTAAGCGAGCTTCACAAACACTTAAAAATGCAAAATAATATTATTATAGAATTTGCACCAGAAAACCTAGGTAAAGGTCCAACGCAACATATGATGATTAGAGAGCCTAGCGGTAATCGTATCGAGTTTATTGCCAGACCTAGCTAATATAAACTTTATTCAAGACAATAAAAAAGGCGCTTTTAAAGCGCCTTTCTTTATGAACTAAAATTAATTACTCAACTGGTTGTGTAGTCGTTGGTAAATTAAGTTTAGCTTTCGCCTTTAACGCTTCAATAAATACCATATAGTTTTTATTAGCTTGCGCCATAGTAATGCTTTGTTTTGCTTGTGGGTCAATGTTAGCTGCAACTTGTGCATTTGTAACCGACTTAAGCGCAACAATTGCTGCATCGCCATTATTTAAATAAACAAGTTCAACTACAGGGGCACCTGCTGGGTGAGCCATTTTAAATGCCTGAGTCGCAATAGCTGGCGAAACAGTATAGCTTTGACGCGTTAACTTAGCTTCTTGGCGAACTGTTAAGTTTTGCTCGCTAGCAACGTCGTTTAAGCTCTTACCCGATTGTACTTCTGCAAATAAGGTGCGTGCTTTTTCTTTAGCAAGCTCTGATGACTTTTCGTTAACTAAGCGTGCTTTTATTTCTTCACTCACTTCACTCAATGGCTTAGTTGCAGCAGGCTTGTGCTCATTTACACGAACCACAATCGCATGCTCATTCCCAAGCTCAATAATCTCAGAATTTACTTTATCTTCAAGTAAATCAACTGAAGATAATGCAGCAATAACTGATGGAGTGTTTAACGGCTCTGGTAATTCATTAAGAGATAAAAGCGCTGTTGATTTAACTTCAACGTCTGCAACTTCAGCTGCATCGTCTAAGCGGTCTGAAATTTCAAATGCTAATGCACCCATTTCACTTTGCTTTTCGTAAAACGCATCTACTTTCTCAGCTTGCTCAAGCTCTGCACGTAAGTCAGCTTTTACGCTGTCGAACGATTTAACTTGCTCAGGTTGAATATCAGTTAATTTAATTATGTGGTAACCAAACTCTGAAGCAACAACGTCTGAAATATCACCTTTGTTTTCAAGTGCGAATGTCGCATCTTCAAAAGCAGGATCCATTACATCACGCTCAATCCATTCAAGGTCGCCACCAATTTCGCCACTAACAACATCATCAGATGATGTTTCTGCTAGCTCAGCAAAATCTGCACCTTGTTTTAATTGTGCTAATAACGCATCCGCTTTTTCTTTGGCAACATCATCATCTTCACTGTTATCAATTAAGATATGCGAAACGCGACGTTTTTCTGGCTCAATATACTGTGCTTTATTTTGCTCGTAATACGCTTTAACGTCGTCTTCAGTTACTGATTCTACCGTTATATCATCGGCTTTAAGCTCAATATAATTTACTGAAATAAGCTCAGGCGATAAAAACTGTGATGCATTTAGCTCATAGTAATCAGACACTTCTTCATCAGATACTTCTACTGTGGTAGCTAATGCTTCTTTATTTACAACTAAGTAATCAATACTACGTGTTTGTTGCTGTAGAGCAATTGCGCTTTTAAGTTCGCTATCTAGTGCAAACTCAGTACCGGCAACAGCAGATACAAGCTGACTACGTGTCATATCTTTACGTAGGTATTCACGAAATGCATCTGGTTGGAAATTCATTTGACGAATAACTTGTAGGTAACGGTCGTTATTAAACTGCTCACCTACTTGAAAATATGGTAGTTCTAAAATTGTTTTACGTACACTTGCGTCGCTAACGCGAAGACCTAAATCAGCCGCTAGTTGTGATTGCAATTCTTGTTGTACTAAGCGGTCAACTACACCTTGGCGAATTTGTGCCATGTAATTTGGATCTGCTGCAATTTGTGTAAAGTACTCACCAAATTGTTGCTCTAAACGACTACGTTCGTTTTGGTAAGCACGGTTAAAATCGGTTTGGCTAATTTTAATTCCATTTACTTCAGCAACGGGTTGTTCTGTGGTTTGACCTAAGTAACTACCGATCCCTGCTAAGGCAAAAGATAAAATCACCGCGCCTAAAATTATTTTGGCTATAGGTCCTTGCGAACCTTCTCTGATTTTCTCAAGCATTTGTTTATCTCTTTTCGATCAAGGTTTTTTGCCTTGTCACATGTAAAAAAAGCGTATCTTACCAGATACGCTTTTTCACTTGAAGTAACTGGCGGTAAAGTTACTTAATTCATCATCTGCGATTATTAAGTACTTGTACATTCGCCATAACTAATGTGTTTAAAACAGTGATTAGTTTACTGCGTCTTTAAGCGCTTTACCGGCTTTGAAAGCAGGAATGTTAGCAGCAGCAATTTGAATAGTTTCACCAGTTTGTGGGTTACGGCCTGCTCGTGCAGCACGTTCACGTACTGAGAAAGTACCAAAACCTACAAGTGCAACTGAATCGCCATCTTTTAGCGCGCCAGATACAGATTCGATGAATGAATCAAGTGCACGACCTGCAGCCGCTTTAGAAATGTCAGCATCAGCTGCGATTTGATCGATTAATTGAGATTTATTCACAATATCATCCTCTTTCATTGTTATTATCAAGAGCGATGGTTTTTTAAACTAACATCACTTTTTTGAAAATTTTAGAGCAAACTAATTATGCTCACATGATTATATTTTTCTTAAGCCTAGGCCCTATAAGGGCTAGGCTTGAAAACCAGTGCTTAACTTATCATACCGTTTAGATTTGAAAAGCCCTAAAAAGCACTTTTTTTAGGTTTTTTACTGCTTTTTTGGTGTTTCGACTGAAAAAGTCTCAACTGGGTGCACTAAAGCTAGTTTTAAAACTTCGTCAATCCAAGTAACAGGGTGAATATCTAAGCCTGCCAGTACGTTTTCTGGGATCTCTTTTAAGTCACGTTCGTTAATTTTTGGAATAATTACTGTTTTAATACCGCCACGATGCGCCGCTAATAACTTCTCTTTTAAGCCACCAATAGGAAGTACTTCACCACGTAATGTAATTTCACCAGTCATCGCTACATCAGCGCGTACAGGATTACCTGTTAAGCTCGACACTAAACCGGTTACCATTGCTGCGCCTGCACTTGGACCATCTTTAGGCGTAGCGCCTTCAGGTACGTGTACATGAATATCACGCTTTTCATAAAAGTCGCTGTTAATACGAAATGCTTCAGCTCGATTACGTACAACGGTCATTGCAGCTTGAATCGACTCTTGCATTACATCACCAAGTGAGCCGGTATAAGTAAGCTTACCTTTACCTGGTACTGCTGCGCACTCAATAGTTAATAAGTCACCACCAACCTCTGTCCATGCAAGACCGGTAACTTGGCCTATGCGGTCACCATCTTCAGCTTTACCATAGTCAAAACGTTGCACACCTAAAAACTCTTCAAGGTTGTCTTGATCAATAGTGACGGTAGTTGTGTCTTTTTCGATTAAGATATTTTTAACCGCTTTACGACACAGCTTAGAAATTTCGCGTTCTAAGTTACGAACACCCGCTTCTCGCGTGTAGTAACGAATAATGCCAATGATTGCACTGTCAGCAATCTCAATTTCATGCTCTTTTAAGCCATTACGCTTAACTTGCTTAGTAATTAAATGCTCTTTTGCAATATTTAGCTTTTCGTCTTCGGTGTAACCCGATAAACGAATAACTTCCATACGGTCTAATAGCGGACCTGGAATATTAAAGCTGTTCGATGTTGCAACAAACATAACATCTGATAAATCGTAATCTACTTCTAAGTAATGATCAGCAAAATGACTATTTTGCTCAGGGTCTAATACCTCAAGTAATGCAGATGCTGGATCGCCACGCATATCTGCAGACATTTTGTCGATTTCGTCTAACAAGAACAATGGGTTTTTAACGCCCACTTTAGTCATGTTTTGAATTAATTTACCTGGCATTGAGCCAATATAAGTTCGACGATGACCACGAATTTCAGCTTCATCACGTACACCACCAAGCGCCATACGGATGTACTTACGCCCAGTAGAACGTGCAATAGACTGACCTAATGACGTTTTACCCACACCAGGAGGTCCTACAAGGCACAATATTGGACCTTTAAGCTTATTTGTACGCTGTTGTACTGCTAAGTACTCTAAAATACGTTCTTTAACTTTTTCTAGACCGTAGTGATCACTATCAAGAATTTTTTGAGCGCCCGCTAAGTCTTTTTTCACTTTAGAGCGCTTTTTCCACGGTACATTAATTAACGTATCAATATATGAACGCACTACAGTGGCTTCAGCCGACATAGGCGACATCATTTTAAGTTTATTAAGTTCTGTGGTCGCTTTTTCTTGCGCTTCAGTTGGCATACCTGATTCTTCAATGCGCTTTTTAAGTGCTTCAAATTCGTCAGGCACATCATCAAGCTCACCAAGTTCTTTTTGGATAGCTTTCATTTGCTCATTGAGGTAATACTCGCGCTGAGATTTTTCCATCTGCTTTTTAACACGGGTACGAATTTTTTTCTCAACTTGCAATAAATCTATTTCGCCTTCCATCAATGCCATCAAATATTCAAGGCGCTCTGTAACGCTTGATATTTCTAGTACTTTTTGTTTTTCAGGTACTTTTAATGGCATATGAGCGGCCATTGTATCGGCAAGGCGCGCAGGCTCATCAATACCCGACACTGATGTTAATACTTCAGGTGGGATTTTTTTATTTAGCTTTACATAACCTTCAAATTGGCTAATTGCACTGCGAATGAAAACATCTTGCTCTTGCTCGTCTATTAAATCAGATTCAATAAATTGCGCGGTAGCAACAAAAAAGTCATCGTTATCGACAAATTCTTCAATTTTCGCACGTTGTGTACCTTCCACTAACACTTTTACAGTGCCGTCAGGTAGTTTTAGTAACTGAAGTACTGTGGCAATAGTACCAATACGATAAATATCATCTTGCTCAGGTTCATCTACAGTTGCATCTTTTTGTGCAACCAAGAAAATTTGTTTGTCTTTGTCCATTGCCGCTTCTAGGCATTTTATTGATTTTTCACGGCCTACAAAAAGCGGGATCACCATGTGTGGATATACCACTACATCGCGCAGTGCAAGGACTGGGATTTCGACTCGGTCGGTTCTCTCAAGCGTCATTATATTTTCTCTTCGCACTTTATTTATATTAAAGATTACTCAAGTATATGGGGATAACCTAATTAAAGTTCAACAATTTTTCTCTAGTCGATTAAATTAATTATAAAAAAAGGAGCCTAAGGCTCCTTTTTTCATTCAAATAGCTTAAAAACTACTCTGATGCTGCTTTTTCTTGTTTATTATTTTCATAAATCAAGATTGGGTCTGATTCACCTTTAATAACGGTTTCATCAATAACCACTTTGCTTACATCATCCATTGAAGGAAGCTCGTACATAGTATCAAGCAATACACCTTCAACGATTGAACGAAGACCACGTGCACCTGTTTTACGCTCCATTGCTTTGTGGGCAATGGCAGCTAAAGCATCTTCGCGGAACTCAAGTTCAACATCTTCCATACCAAACAAAACAGAAAACTGCTTAGTAATCGCGTTTTTAGGTTCGCTTAATATTTGTATCAATGCAGCTTCATCAAGTTCAGTTAATGTTGCAACCACTGGTAAACGACCAATAAACTCAGGAATTAAGCCGTATTTAACTAAATCTTCTGGCTCTACGTCTTTAAATGTATCACTTAAAGAACGGCTCGCCGCAGACTCTTTTACGCTAACGCCAAAACCAATACCGGTATTTTTATGGCTACGTTGCTCAATAACTTTATCTAAGCCCGAAAATGCACCACCACAAATAAACAAGATTTTAGACGTATCTACTTGTAAAAACTCTTGTTGTGGATGCTTACGACCACCTTGAGGTGGAACTGATGCAACAGTACCTTCAATCAGTTTAAGCAGTGCTTGCTGCACACCTTCACCTGATACATCACGCGTAATTGACGGGTTATCTGATTTGCGAGAAATTTTATCAATTTCATCAATGTAAACAATACCACGTTGGGCTTTTTCTACATCATAATCACATTTTTGTAAAAGTTTTTGAATGATGTTTTCAACATCTTCACCCACATAACCGGCTTCAGTCAATGTAGTTGCATCAGCCATTGTAAACGGTACGTCTAGTAGGCGTGCTAACGTTTCAGCAAGTAATGTTTTACCACTACCTGTTGGACCGATTAATAGTATATTACTTTTACTAAGTTCAATATCTTGCTTAGTCGATTGATTGCGCAGGCGTTTGTAATGGTTATATACCGCTACAGACAATACTTTTTTAGCATGGTCTTGACCAATAACGTAATCGTCTAAGTGTTTACGAATCTCTTTAGGTACAGGTAGTTTATCAGACGTATCATGCTTAGGAGCAATGTCTTTTATTTCTTCCCTGATTATATCGTTACACAGCTCTACACATTCATCACAAACGTATACTGAAGGGCCCGCAATTAATTTACGCACTTCATGCTGGCTTTTTCCACAAAAAGAACAGTATAACAATTTACTACTTTTGTCGCCGTCTGTAGGAGTGTCAGACATTCAGCTACCTCATTTTATACGTTGGCTGCCAAACTAATTGGCAGCTATTTCAATACGTTTTAACTATACCAAAATTTAATTTTTTCGCATAGTAACTCAAAGTGGTAAACAGATTACCTATTTACCAAACGCTTACTTTTTATCGCGATTTGTAAATACTGAATCTACAATGCCGTAATCTACAGCTTGCGTGGCACTCATAAAGTTATCACGGTCAGTATCTTTTGAAATCACATCTAAAGGTTGACCTGTATGATCAGCCATTAAGCGATTTAGTTTGTCTTTAATAGACAGTATTTCTCTAGCGTGTATTTCAAAGTCAGACGCTTGACCTTGGAAGCCACCTAATGGTTGGTGAATCATCACGCGAGAATTAGGTAAACAAAAACGCTTACCTTTTGCACCAGCGGTAAGTAAAAAAGCACCCATGCTAGCAGCTTGACCTACACAAATTGTACTTACATCTGGTTTGATGAAGTTCATTGTGTCGTAAATAGCCATGCCTGCAGTCACTGAGCCGCCTGGTGAATTGATATATAAAAAGATATCTTTATCAGGGTTTTCTGATTCTAAAAATAGCATTTGCGCTAAAATCAGATTTGCCATGTTGTCTTCAACTTGACCTGTTAAAAAGATAATACGCTCTTTTAATAATCTCGAATAAATATCATACGAGCGTTCGCCTTTAGGTGTTTGTTCTACAACCATAGGGACCAATGCGTTTAGGGGATCTGTAATACCAGTATTCATACTTATTTAATTCCTTATGCGCTTATACTTATCCTTATTATAAGGAAGCATAGTTATCGTTTTTCGCAAATTTAGAGCCAAAAACTAAAATGGCCCGGGCACGCTGTATAAACAGAGTAGCACGAGCCATTTAATCGTTAGCGAGAGCTTAAGTCAATGACTTATTAAGCACCTTGCTTTGGATTCATGATGTCATCAAATGCTTTTTCAACATCAGTAACAACTGCTTTAGCTAAAATAGCTTCAACAGCTTGCTCTTCCATCGCTACATTACGCATTTGTTGCATAAGTTGATCACTTGTTCTGTAGTATTCTACTACTTCAGCTGGATCTTCATATGCAGAAGCTACGTTTGCAATTAATGCATCAACTTTAGCGTCATCAATTTTAATCTCGTTAGCTTTAATCACTTCACCTAATAAAAGGCCAGTTTTTACGCGAGTTACAGCTTGTTCATGGAACAATTCAGCTGGAAGCTCAGGCATGTTTTGAGCGTCGCCGCCAAAACGTTGAGCAGCCTGTTGACGTAATGCATCAACTTCTTGATCAACAAGTGATTTAGGAACTTCGATTTCGTTGTTCGCTAAAAGACCTTTGATTGCTTGGTCTTTAACGTTAGCTTTAACCGCTTGGTCTAGCTCACGAGTCATGTTCTTTTTAATTTCAACTTTAAGCGCTTCAACACCGCCTTCGTTAACACCGAATTTAGTTGCAAATTCTTCGCTTAATTCAGGTAACTCTTGTGCTTCAACTTTTTTCACTGTGATAGTGAATTGAGCAGATTTACCTTTTAAGTTTTCAGCATGGTAATCATCAGGGAACGTTACATCAGCAACTACTTCTTCGCCTGCTTTTTTACCAACGATATTATCTTCAAAACCTGGGATCATACGACCTTGGCCAAGTTCTAATGGGAAGTCTTCAGCTTTGCCGCCTTCAAATACTTCACCGTCGATAGTACCTACGAAATCAACCGTAACACGGTCATTTTCGCCAGCTGCAGTGTCAACATCAGCCCAAGCTGCATGTTGCTTACGAAGTGTTTCTAGCATGTTAGCTAAATCTTCGTCAGTTACTGTAACTGCTGGTTTTTCAACTGTAATTTTATCTAAACCTTGAACTTCAACTTCAGGGTATACTTCAAATGTAGCCGAAAACTCTAAATCTTTACCAGCTTCAAGTGCTTTAGGAGCAAATGTTGGTGCGCCTGCTGGGTTAATTTTTTCTGAAACAACAGCTTCGTAAAAATTACGTTGCATTACTTCGCCAGCAACTTCTTGACGAACTGCAGGTCCAAAACGCTTGTTGATTACTGAAACTGGAACTTTACCAGCACGGAAACCATCTATACGCTGCGTTTTTGACAGTTGTTGTAAGCGTTTTTTTACTTCGGTCTCAACGTTCTCTGCAGGAACGGTGATGGTCAGACGGCGCTCAAGGCCTTGAGTCGTCTCAACAGAAACTTGCATGATTTACCTCAATATTCAATTTTGGCGACTGTTCGCCTTCCTTACAAACAAAGTAATCTCCATGATTATTGATGAGTTACAAGCAATTTTTCTCGCTTAAAAACATCCGTCGTTACCATGAGATACCATTGCTGCTCTGCCCTTCGGGCACTATGTTAAACAATAGACGCGGCATTATAACCTAATATCTATGATAGTCGAGTGTAGGGGGCAATTATTTGGGCTAGATCAGGTGAGATACCGACCAACTGAATAAAAAACGAACTAAAAAGGGGTTAATGCAAAATATTTATTTGATGAAGAAGATATTTATAGTGTAAAAGATAGAATTTATAAAATGAGATATGAGATTTTAAATCACTTAATCTTATTAGGATAAGAAAGTGGTCGGCGATGCAGGATTTGAACCTGCGACCCCTTGGACCCAAACCAAGTGCGCTACCAAACTGCGCTAATCGCCGACATATATATTTTGAATACTTAAATTTTGAACTTAAGACCACTTATAAGAAAGTGGTCGGCGATGCAGGATTTGAACCTGCGACCCCTTGGACCCAAACCAAGTGCGCTACCAAACTGCGCTAATCGCCGATATTCGTTTTCTGTAAATGGGGTGACTGATGGGGCTCGAACCCACGACAACCGGAATCACAATCCGGGGCTCTACCAACTGAGCTACAATCACCGCTATATTTACAAGTTTTCAAATGGTGCACCCAGAAGGATTCGAACCTTCGACCCACGCCTTAGAAGGGCGTTGCTCTATCCAGCTGAGCTATGGGCACATCGAAAACTTCATAGCTAACCAGTAAGCCATTGTTATAATAAATTATAAAAATGGTCGGCGATGCAGGATTTGAACCTGCGACCCCTTGGACCCAAACCAAGTGCGCTACCAAACTGCGCTAATCGCCGATGCTTACTATTGTTAACGAGAGACCTCGTTGACAACGGGGTGCATAATAGTGATTTGACGGGGTTAGGTCAAACGTTTTTTTAAGAAAACCAATCAACTGGTCACTTTTAGTTCATAATGGTTAAATATTGCAAAACTAGAGCGGTATTTAAGCAGCTTTCTATAATCAAACGCTTTATAACTTAAAAGCAACTTGGCGCTTTAGTCCTTTTCTGCGAAAATAGTAAATACATTATAAAAACGAGTTAAATAAAGAATACATTTTTCTTTATTCGCATTATTACCCCTATTTTATTATGCATTCGTTTTTAAAGTATCGATATCAAGTTAATTAACCCCAATTAAGGTCACCCATGACGGCAAACATCATTGATGGTAAAGCAATCGCAAAACAAGTACGTAGTGCTGTAGCAGAACGTGTAAGCGAACGTGTTGCAAACGGTTTACGCGTACCAGGTCTTGCAGTAGTACTTGTAGGACTTGATCCGGCAAGCCAAGTTTATGTTGGTTCAAAACGTAAAGCCTGTGAAGAAGTTGGTTTTATATCTAAATCATTTGATTTACCAATAGACACAAAAGAGCAAACGCTTTTAGATTTAATTGACGAGCTGAATAATGATGCACAAGTAGATGGTATTTTGGTACAACTACCATTACCAGAAGGGCTAGATGCAGAAAAGATTTTGGAGCGCATCACACCACATAAAGATGTAGATGGCTTTCACCCTTATAATATAGGTCGTTTAGCGCAACGTATGCCGGCACTTCGCCCTTGTACGCCTAAAGGTATTATAACGCTACTTGATTCAACTGGTGTGCGTTACAAAGGTATGCATGCTGTTGTTGTTGGTGCATCAAATATTGTTGGTCGCCCAATGTCGCTTGAGCTTTTACTTGCTGGTTGTACTACGACAGTTTGCCATAAATTTACACAAGATTTAGAAACGCATGTGCGTCGTGCTGATTTATTAGTTGTAGCGGTAGGTAAACCTGAATTTATACCAGGGGATTGGATAAAAGAAGGCGCTATAGTCATTGATGTAGGCATTAACCGTTTAGATACGGGTAAATTAGTAGGTGATGTTCAATACAGTGTCGCTGAACAAAAAGCGCATTTTATTACACCTGTACCAGGTGGCGTTGGCCCTATGACGGTAGCAAGCTTAATTGAAAACACATTAGAAGCGTGTGAGAAATATCACAGCTAAGCTGTTAAAAAATCAAAAAAGGGTTGCCATTTGGCAACCCTTTTTTAGTTGAACGTGAATTACTTTAAACGCTTACGCTTTACGCCACGTTGTTTTACCCGCTGAATCTTCAAGTATTACACCTAACGCATTAAGCGCATCGCGAGCTTCATCAGCAGCAGCCCAGTTTTTACTCGCACGTGCTTCATTACGTTTTACAATTAATGCTTCTATTGTCGCAACTTCGTCGTCATCTTGCCCACCTTGTAAAAAGGCTTCCGGTGATTGCTGAGCAACACCTAAAACGTTACCAATACTGCGTAATATAAACGCAAGTTGCCCAGCTTGAACAACATCACTTTCTTTTACGCGATTTAGCTCTTTAGCGAGCTCGAACAATACTGGTAATGCTTCTGGAGTATTAAAGTCGTCATCCATCGCTTTTCTAAATTTAACGACATACTCACTCCCCTCAAGATTACACTCTACAGGCTCAACATCTCGAAGCGCTGTATAAATGCGTTCAAGTGATGAACGCGCTTGGTCTAAATTTTCTTGCGAGTAATTTAGTTGGCTGCGGTAATGACCAGAAATTAAAAAGTAACGAACAGATTCGGCATCGTATGCTTTTAAAACTTCACGCACTGTAAAAAAGTTATTTAACGACTTAGACATTTTTTCTTTATTTACTTGCACCATGCCAGTATGTATCCATGTATTTACATACTTGCCGTTATTTGCACAGCACGATTGCGCAATTTCGTTTTCATGATGTGGAAACTGTAAGTCAGAACCGCCACCATGAATATCAAAATGCTCACCTAGATGCTTTGAGCTCATTGCCGAACATTCAATATGCCAACCCGGACGCCCTTCACCCCACGGTGATGACCATGATGGCTCACCTGCTTTAGCTTTTTTCCATAAAACAAAATCAAGTGGGTCGTCTTTATCTTGAGCCACTTCTACGCGAGAGCCCGATTGCAACATAGTTAAATCTTGCTGGGAAAGCGCACCGTATTGCTCAAACGTTGATACATCAAATAATACATCGCCATCAGCTGCAACATAAGCATGGCCCTTTTCAATCAGGCGCTTAACCATAACGATAATTTCATCCATATGGCTTGTAACTGTTGGTTCAATATCTGGGCGTAGCATGTTTAGACTATCAAAGTCTTCGTGCATCGCTTTAGTCATACGCACAGTTAAATCGTTTATTGACTCGCCATTTTCATTTGCGCGTTTAATAATTTTATCGTCAATATCAGTAATATTACGCACATATTTTAAATCGTAACCAATATGGCGTAAGTAGCGCACAATAACGTCAAATCCAACAAAGGTACGTGCGTGTCCAATATGGCAGTAATCATAAATGGTGATACCACACACATACATGTCGATTTTTCCTTCGACCATAGGTTTAAATTGCTCTTTTTTTCGCGTGAGTGTGTTGTATATATTTACCATTTATTTTGAGTCCTTAACTATTAACTTGAATAACTATGTTACCACTTGAAAAGCCCCTGCTCTAGCGCTTTATAACAAACCAAACATCTACTTTGTTAATCTTAGCTAACTACGATAAAATAGCGCCAATATTTAAACCAGATACAGGAAACCTCATGGTTGTTCTACACACAAACTTTGGTGATATCACCATTAAAATGCACGAAGCCGAAGCACCAAATACAGTTAAAAACTTTTTAGAGTATGCAAACTCTGGTTTTTTCAGCGGTACTATATTCCATCGTGTAATTGATGGCTTTATGGTTCAAGGCGGTGGTTTTGTTCCGGGTATGGAACAAAAAGACGTAAATGATCCAATTCAGAATGAAGCTAACAATGGTCTATCTAATAAAATAGGCACTTTAGCAATGGCACGTACGCCTGATCCTCATTCAGCTACAGCGCAATTTTTCATTAACGTTAACAACAACGATTTTTTAAACCACAGCAGCGAAACGTCGCAAGGCTGGGGTTACTGTGTTTTTGCTGAAGTAGTTGAAGGCATGGACATTGTAAATAAAATTAAAGATGTAGCAACGGGTAGTACTGGTTTTCACCAAGACGTACCACTTGAAGATGTAATCATCGAAAGCGTTACTGTTAGCTAATAGTATTTGCTTACACTTTTGTGAGCACATAAGCGGGCATTAGCCCGCTTTTATTTAATAAAAAATAGACTAATCTATGACCCGCAAAACTTACTTTATCGCCGATTTACACCTAAGTGAAAACCGCCCTGATATCAGCGCGGTATTTTTTGATTTTTTAAATACGCACGTACTTGAGCAAGATGTTGATGCGTTATACATTTTGGGTGATTTTTTTGAGGTATGGGTAGGTGATGATTATGTCACTGCACTTAGTACTGACGTAGCCAAACATTTAAAATCGGTAAAAGATGGGGGTACTCCTGTTTATTTTATTCATGGTAATCGTGATTTTATAATGCGTAAGCAATATGCAAAAATGGCTGGCATGGAATTACTAGATGAACAAACCGTTATTGATTTATATGGCACACCTACCGTTATTTTACATGGCGATGAAATGTGTACACAAGATATTGAATATCAAAAGTTTCGTAAAAAAAGCCGTGGTTGGTGGTGGCCAAAGTTAATGCTCGCAATGCCACTTTGGTATCGTAAAAAAGTTGCTCGTAATGCACGAGAGAAAAGTAAGCTTAGCCAAGCTGATAAGCCAATGGCAATTTTAGATGTTGTTGATGATGCTGTGCTTGCTACTTTTGCAAAACATAACGTTACCAATATGATTCATGGTCATACACATCGACCTAACGTGCATACTTACACTGTAAATGCACAAACGCTTACCCGCACTGTGCTCGGTGACTGGTACACACAAGGCTCGTACTTAGTTGTCACTCCAAAATCACAACGGTTAATTAGCACTCCTTTTGTATAAACTAAGGCATTGGGTTTTATTTAGTTTAAGCGCGAGCTAAAAAACGACTTTATTAGCTTGCACTTACGCGCCTCAAAACCTATCTCTTTAAGTGCATCAAATACTAAAAGCCTTTTATCTCTAAAATAGTTTAAAAACGATTTAATTTGATAGTGCAGGTACGCCACTGTGAAACTTAAAGTCGGTATCTGGAGTTGAAATAAGCTCTCGTTCTTTTTCACCAAAAAAGTTTACTCGCTCAGTAATATCAAACCCTGCAATCTCTTGAGCCAAAGTTAAATAGTCTTGGTAATGACGCGCCTCTGAGCGTAGCAACGAAATATAAAAATCACCCAAACGCTTATCAACATGTGGTGCAAGTTTGGCAAAACGCTCACACGAGCGCGCCTCGATATAGGCACCCACAATCAATTTATCAACTAATGCATCAGGCTCAAATGTTTTAACATGACGTAGCATACCTTTTGCGTAACGACATGGAGTAATACTTTGATACTCAACACCATATTCATCCATAATTTCGAGCACTTGATAAAAGTGATGTAACTCTTCTTTTATCAGTAATACCATTTTATCAATTAAACCTTGCCCATATGGCGAATTAGATTTAGGAATTATTGACTTAGTTAACTTATTTTTAGCTGCTAAATCGCGCCAATTTCCTTCGCGCTTGTAAATAAGTGTTTCGAATGGTTTTAGCCATTCAAGTAATGCGTCACTGCCTTCTTTATCTACTGCGTACTTACGTATTAAAAACATTGCACTTTGAGCCGCTTTTAATTCACAAATTAAATGATCAATTAAGATTATTGATAAGTTTTCTTTTTTAATTGCTTGCTCTACCCATTGCTCTGGCGTAGTACACAATAAAAAGTTATTAATAGGCTCTAAAAGCTTGCTGTGTGGCACGTTGGCTGCTCGTTACTTAGTAAATTTGATAGGTTGTTATTTTAACACGAAAAATTGCTCGAGATAAAATAAAGGCATATGCATTACTTAATTGTTAATAATGAGTTAACTTGACTTTGTAAAATAAGTGAACCATAACTGTACATGAACTGTATAAAAATAAACCAATAAAACAGCAATACGTTCCTTTTACGGAGTACACGCTATGTTACTAAATCACTTATGGGGCATTTATGCTCACCCGCTAGAAGAATGGCAAACAATAGATAATCAACATGAGAGCTTAACTTACAGTTTATCTCATATTTTACTCATTGCTTTATTTCCCTCAATTATGGGCTATTACTCGTCTGTATATTTAGGCTGGAGTATAGGCACTGGAGATCCCGTATTTTTAACGCACAATAGCGCATTACTTATTGCTGGCGCTATGTATGTTGCTTTAATTGGTGGTGTATTTGCCCTTGCCTATTTAGCTCACTGGATGGCAATAACATTTGGCTCAAAACCAACATTTACACAAACACTTGAACTTGCAGCATATACCGCAACACCTGTATTTATGTCTGCACTAGCTGCTTTTTGGCCTGTACTATGGTTTGTAGTATGTATTGGTATTATTGCATTAGCCTACTCGGTTTACTTGTTGTATACCGGCGTGCCAATACTTATGCACATACCTCAAGAACGTGGCTTCATTTATGCCAGCTCGGTTGTAACGTGTGGATTAATTTTGCTTGTTATTATTTTAGCTGTAACTGCAATGCTTTGGACAAGTGGAATTGTAAGTCCCATGTTCACTTAATTGTTTAAGCTTATTTAACTTAAATTCTAGCTAAGAGATTTAATAAGATACTAAACCATAATAGTATTTTAATTTAGAAAGAAATTTTTATCGGTAACAAAGCTAATTTGTGTATTAATAGCTGGTTTAGATAGGTTTACTACCCAGTAATTCAGATGGCTTAATATGCTAGTTTAATATGTTTGTTTAATAGAGATATTCCCTTCCCTTTATTTTCTTCGCAAAAAAGGAGCTAATTAGCTCCTTTTTTTATGTTTAACGATTTTTATAGATTAAGTATTAATCAGCTTCGTTTTCATCTTGGTTATGTATTTCTAAACCTGAAGACATTGCACTTTCGCGTGTACTTTTAGCCGAATCATTACGTAACTTATCAATACGATTTAAATAGTTTTGATCAATATCGCCAGTGATATATTGCCCGTCAAATACTGAGGTTTCAAATTTAGTAATTTCAGGATTTTCTTGGCTAACTGCTGCAATTAAATCTTTTAACGATTGAAAAATTAAGCCATCAGAACCAATACTTGCGTTAATATCTTCAACTTCACGACCATGAGCAATTAGCTCTGCAGCTGAAGGCATATCAATACCATACACATTAGGGAAACGTATTTCAGGAGCTGCCGATGCAAAGTAAACGTTTTTAGCACCAGACTCTCGAGCCATTTCTACAATTTGTGCTGATGTAGTACCACGAACAATTGAGTCATCAACAAGCAATACGTTTTTACCCTTAAACTCACGATCAATCGCATTAAGTTTTTGGCGTACAGACTTTTTACGCATTTCCTGACCAGGCATGATAAATGTACGACCGATATAACGGTTTTTAACAAAGCCTTGACGGTAAGGTAAATCAAGCACACGTGCAATTTCTAATGCTACGTCGCATGATGTTTCTGGGATTGGAATAACTACATCAATGTCTTTATCAGCCCATTCACGTGCTATTTTCTCACCTAATTTAGTACCCATATTTACGCGTGTTGCATACACCGACATACGGTCGATTGTAGAATCAGGACGAGCGAAATATACAAATTCAAATATACACGGTGAGTAAGATGCTTTTTCTGCACAGCTTAATGAATGAAATTCACCAGCTTCAGTTACATAAATAGCTTCACCTGGCGCTACGTCGCGAATAAATTCAAAACCATCAGGTTTTAACGCAACACTTTCTGAGGCAAACATATACTCAGTGCCAACTTCAGTCTCACGCTTACCAAATACAAGCGGACGAATACCATTAGGGTCACGAAAAGCAACAATACCATGACCAATGATCATCGCTATAGTGGCATAACCACCATTTACTTTATTATTAACTTCGGTTACCGCTGTAAAAATATCTTCAGGGTCTAAATGCAATTTATCTGACTTACTTAATTCGTGAGCAAGTACATTAAGTAAAATCTCTGAATCAGATGTTGTATTCACATGGCGACGAGCTTCTGAGAATAATTGCTCTTTTAGTGCTTCCGCATTAGTAAGATTGCCGTTATGGGCAAGTGCAATACCAAATGGAGAGTTAACATAAAAAGGCTGTGCTTCAGATGAGCTTGAAGATCCTGCTGTAGGGTAACGTACATGACCAAGACCAATTGTGCCTTGTAGTCGTTTCATATGACGGGTGTGAAAGGCATCTTTCACAAGGCCATTTGCTTTGCGTAAGCTAAACGTATTATTCTCAATGGTAATGATACCCGCGGCATCTTGACCACGGTGCTGCAAAACAGTTAAGCCATCATAAATCGCCTGATTCACAGGAGATGTTCCGACTATTCCAACGATACCACACATGTAATTTATCCTCGCCGATTAACGGTTTACTGAATTTAAAAAGCTCGAGTTGTTTTCAAGGTACGAAAAGAACCACTCAACAACAAAGCCAAATTCTGGAATCAAAATAGAATTGCCCCACCAGTGCGTGTTGGGTGCACCAGTAAAAGCATCAAGAAAGAAGAGTAACGCGCTCACGACCAACACGCCTCGTAGAGCACCAAACACTATGCCAAAAACACGGTCGGTGCCCGATAACCCTGTACGATGTACAAGCTCACCTAAAATGTAGTTTAGTAAACCGCCTAACAGTAGCGTCGCAAAGAATAATATGGCTATGGCCGCCGCATTTCTTAAAAGGGGTTCAGAAATGGTTGTTAGAAAGGAAGCTAAATATTGGTAAAACAAACTAGAGATGATGAAGGCGCCAGCCCATACAGCAAGTGACATCGCTTCTTTAACAAAGCCGCGTATTAAACCGATGATGGTAGACAGTGCAATGATGCCAATAATGGCGTAATCAACCCAGATCATAAGAACCAATTAGTCGCTAATTTGGGGCGCATTCTATACCCAAACATCGTTAATATGCAAGTTTAAACGGGAGATAACTGACGGTAAATGAATACAAAAATTTAACATCAATATTCAAAAATGTTAAACCATAAATAGTTATATAAATACACTATATTGAAATTAAATAGCCTTGCTAAACAAGGCTATTTAAAATGATTATTTTGTTACTTCGTAACGAGTAACTTTACCATTTAACTTTGTAAGTACTTTAAGTTCAGGCAACTGTTTTTGTAACTCATTTTTATCAAGCGATGGTCCAACAAATACTTTAGTTAATGTACCGTTTGGCGTTTTAACCGGTTTAGTAAACGTTTTAAAGCCTTTCGCTTTGAGTTTAGCTTGTAATGCTTTTACATTCGCAACGTGAGAAAAACTACCTAATTGAACCACATAAGCCATGCTTGTTAAGTTTTCATCACTTGTACGAGGAGCAATTGGTTTTTCTTTTACAGGAGCAACCGGTTTCGCTGTTACTTTAGGTTTAGGATCAATTGTTACTTCAACAACTTTAGCCTCTGAAGCATAATCGCTTTCAGACATTGAGCTTTGCTCTTCAAAAGCTTCATCGTCAGCTTGAATATCTTCAATTTCATCTTGCTTTAATGGCTCGGCATCAGCCATATTTTCATCAATAGGTTCTTGAAGGTCGATTGTTTTGAACTCAGGGCTATCAGGAATAGCTTTAAAGCCTTCTTTATAATGCACTTTTTCGCCATCGAGTATATTAGGAATAAACACAATAGCTGCGATTACCACAATACTTGTACCGACTAAGCGATTAATAAAACTTGAGTTCACCGACATTCTCTCTATTTTTTAAAGTAATTAATAGCGCCAGCAACTGTAAAAAATGAACCAAAAACAATTAAAACCGTATCGTTTTTTTGCTTTGGTAAAATTACACTCAGTGCTTCTGCTACGCTATTATAACCATGCATTATATTATGATCAGATATGCTCTGCAGAGCACTTTCTAAGTTGCTTGCAGTATCGCCACGCGGACCATTTAAGCTCGCTAATGACCACTCATCAACCAAGTGGCTAACCTCTTTAAGCACACCCGCTTTATCTTTATCAGCAAGCATAGCGGCTAATGCATGAATTTTAAAGCCTTTATCTTTAAAGCTTAACAACTTATTGGCTAAATAACGTGCTGACTCGGGATTATGCGCCACATCGGTAAATACTAATGGTTCACTGCTTAATTGCTGAAAACGCCCTTCTACCACTAAATCAGCTAAACAACTTTTTACTATCTGCTCACTAGGTAATAAATCTAAAACACACAAAACGGTTAAAGCAGTTGCCGCATTTTGACAAGGTATGGCTGGTTTTGCCAACTCAAAATTGTGCTCTTTATACTGCCAGTTAAAGCTTTCTGTATTTTCTTTAAAAATAAAATCGCTACCCGATAGAACCATATTAGCGTTTATTTTTTTACCGTAATCGGTCATGGTATGCGGAATATTTAAATCGCCAATAATGGCTGGTGTATTCTCGCGAAAAATCCCCGCTTTATCATAAGCAACTAATTCACGTGTATCACCAAGATACTCTTTATGATCTAAATCGATAGTTGTAATTACACTGGCAAAAGGGGTTACAATATTTGTAGCGTCAAAGCGGCCACCTAAGCCAACTTCTAAGAGTACGTAGTCAACGTTACAACGTTTAAAAATTGCCAGCGCACCCAAAGTACCGTATTCAAAATAAGTCAGTGGTGTATCTTTACGACCTTGTTCTAGTAAATTAAAAGCATCAACATGAAATTGATCAGCGAGCTCTTCGCCATTAACACGCACGCGTTCGTTATAACGAATTAAATGAGGGGAAGCATAAGTACCTACACTAAAACCTTGTGCTAATAATAGCGATTCTAGGCAACGCGCTGTAGTGCCTTTGCCGTTAGTTCCGGCAATGAGGATTATTTTACTTGAGGTATTTAAAAGACCAATGTTATTGGCAACATTATTAACGCGCTCTAATCCCATTTCAATATTAGCAGGGTGAACACTTTCTAAATAACAAAGCCAATCATCAAGGCTTGATGATTGGCTAGGAATTGTTTTTGTCATAGCATGAAATCAGTAAAACTAAAATTTATGCTACTCTATGCTCTTGTTCCGTAGAAGGCAAGTTCATAAATTTAGCTAAAATACGTGCAAGTGTATCTCGCATTTCACGACGATCTATAATCATGTCAATAGCACCGTGTTCAAGCAAAAACTCACTACGCTGGAAACCTTCTGGTAATGTTTCACGAACAGTTTGCTCAATAACACGAGGACCCGCAAAACCGATTAGCGCTTTTGGTTCAGCAACGTTAATGTCGCCTAACATAGCAAGCGATGCAGACACACCACCCATTGTCGGATCAGTCATTACTGAAATATAAGGTAAGCCTTTTTCAGTCATTTTTGCCAGCGCTGCACTTGTTTTAGCCATTTGCATAAGCGACATAAGCGCTTCTTGCATACGAGCGCCACCAGATGCCGAAAAGCAAATTAGTGGCATATTATGCTCTAAACATTGCTCTACTGCGTCTACAAAGCGTGCACCAACAACTGATGCCATTGAACCACCCATAAAAGAGAATTCAAATGCAACTGCGGCAACGGGAATGCCTTTTAAGCGACCTTTAATAGCAACAAGGGCATCTTTTTCACCACTTGACTTTTGTGCTGCGCTAATACGATCAGAGTACTTTTTAGAATCTTTAAACTTAAGAATGTCTTTAGGTTCATGTTGCACACCAAGCTCTTGACGATCGCCTTCATCTAAAAAGTTTTCAAGACGCTTACGACCACTAACGCGCATATGATGATCACACTTAGGACATACGTTTAATGACTTTTCTAATTCAGCTTTATACAAAATTGAATCACACGATGTGCACTTAGCCCAAACACCTTCTGGGATTTCTTTACGACCTGATGATTTTGTCGTTTTAGGTAAGATTTTTTCTAGCCAACTCATTTGCAACTCTCTTAATGCTGTTCTGTGTCGCGAGCCTGCCAATAGCAATTAGCAGACGGATTTTTTCAATTAAAACATGAATTACACTAACGCGGTATAAAAAACTGGTCTTAGTAGTTAGAAATGTTCATAAAAAGTACTAATAACAACCAAAATTAAACTCCAGCATCAGGTAAAAACAATGGTCCTAATGGCATTTTAGGGATATTAAATTGCTCAGGATAGTCAACATCTACTAAATATAAACCAGCAGCTTTAGCTGTCGCGCTTGCTTTTGCACGCTCTTTACAATCAAGCAGCTCTTTTAACCAAATAGGTTGCTGCTTATGTAAACCAATATCCATTAAGCTACCCGTTATATTACGGACCATATGATGTAAAAACGCATTCGCTTTAATATCAATTATAACGTAGCTACCTTGTCGGTGTACCGATAAATGATGAATAGTACGAGTGGGTGTATTCGCTTGACAATGAATCGCTCTAAAAGAGGTAAAATCGTGTTTACCAATTAAATACTGACATGCTTCCTGCATTTTCACTTCATCTAGCTGATGATGAAAGTGCGTAACCCCTTCATTTAGGACAGCTCCACGCAATGGTGAGTTATAAATAATATAGCGATAACGACGAGCTGTTGCACTAAAGCGTGCATGGAAATCATCAGCGACAGGTTGTGCAAAACGAATAGCAATATCTTTAGGCATTAGGGTATTCATACCCAATGTAAAAGCCACCATATCGCGTGGTGCTTCGGTTTCAAAATGTATTATTTGACCTGTACCATGCACACCAGCATCAGTTCGGCCTGCGCATACAACTTCAACAGGATGATTACAAATGCGTGACAACGCTTTTTCTACTTCTTGTTGTACGCTGTTTACATGTGATTGACGCTGCCAACCACTATAGCGTACGCCATTGTATTCAACTCCAAGTGCTACTCGCATAATTACTGCTTTACCTACTGTGCTAATGAACGAGACATTTTATGCTATCTATCGACGCAATAAAAGGAGGTGTAATGTAATACCAATTTTATTAAAAAAACGATTATTTTTACTGATGAGATATCTCGTTAACTAAATTTAAAATTATTAATACAAAACAAGCATATAAAATAATTTACGTTTTATTATTAAGCTACTTTTTCATCGTTATAATAGAACTCTAATTTAACACGATTGCTATAATCAAACTCGCACCTATAAAAAACCCGTAATTAGCATAACTAATTACGGGTTTTTTATGACTTTATTTATTATTTGAGTTTAGCTTTTAAGCTAAGCGCTTCCTCTTGAACCTCTTCAGGACCTTTATTAATAACCTCTTCAATTACTTTAAGTGCGGAGTCAAAGTCATCAATTTCAATGTAAGCACGTGCTAAATCTAATTTAGCTGAATAACCACCACTTTCGGCATCAACATCTGTTGGGTTGTCGCCGGCAAGTAAAGCTTCAAACTCCCCTAAGCCAACGTCCATATTTGCATCTGTGTAAGGCTCGTGTTCAAGCTCAGCCTCGTCACTTTCTTCTAATAATGAATCAATATCAACAAAGTCGTCTTCAGTAGAAGGCGTAGTAATACTTTCTTGCTCAACAGATTGTTCATTTAATATTGATTCTTCAACATCTAAATCTTCATTTAACAATGAATCAAAATCAACATCAAACTCACCACTATCATCAACATTAAACTCTTCTGGTTCTGCTAATTCATTAAGTAATGAGTCAAAATCAGTCTGTGTTAAATCAGCCATAAACTCATCATCGAGCTCATCGTCTGAAGCAATATTGTTATTTTCAGGTGTATCCGTTTTAGTAATTTCGGCTTCACGGTCTACATTTGTTTGCTCAGCTTCAAATTCCTCAGATAAACTTTCTAATAACTCGCTTGGCAATTCACTATCAGATTCAGGATGTAATTCTTCAAGATTAACATTCTCAACTGCACCATCATTTAGATCACTACTTAATGATTCTTCGCCTGATAGTTCAGGGTCTATTGTCGCTAATTCTGTATCTAATTCTGAAAAGTCATCGTCAATTAACAGTTCATCGTCAAAGTCATCTTCTAGGCTATCTAAATCATTTTCAGCGGCAAGTGCATTTGCTAAGTCTTGCTCTGTTTGGCTTGGCGATATCCCTTTGGCTTCACCATCTAAATCGTCGCCCTGTAACTCTTCTGGAATAAACGAGTCTTGCTCATCAGGAGTTAAAGTGTCGGGTTCATCTAAATCTAGAGGTTGAATCTCATCAAGCGCTGATGTTAAATCGTCAAGATCATTAACATCGGCTAAATCTTCTGATAAATCATCAAGCTCTCCATCTAATTGCTCAGATGGTATATCCACTGATTTATCATTATTTTCTAGAGAATCATCAAAATCAGCCTCTAAATCATGACCAAGCTCTGTATCTAACTCTGTTTCTAGCGTTGTATCTAGTTCAGTAAAGTCGTTATCAATTAACAACTCATCGTCAAAATCATCTTCTAAGCTATCTAATTCATTTTCAGCAGCGAGTGCATTTGCTAAGTCTTGCTCTGTTTGGCTAGGTGATATCCCTTTGGCTTCACCATCTAAATCGTCGCCCTGTAACTCTTCTGGAATAAACGAGTCTTGCTCATCAGGAGTTAATGTGTCGGGTTCATCTAAATCTAGAGGTTGAATATCATCAAGCGCTGATGTTAAATCGTCAAGATCATTAACATCGGCTAAATCTTCTGTTAAATCATCAAGCTCTCCATCTAATTGCTCAGATGGTATATCCATTGATTTATCATTATCTTCTAGAGAGTCATCAAAATCAGCCTCTAAATCATGACCAAGCTCTGTATCTAGCTCTGTTTCTAGCGTTGTATCTAGTTCAGTAAAGTCGTTATCAATTAACAACTCATCGTCAAAGTCATCTTCTAAGCTATCTAAATCATTTTCAGCAGCAAGTGCATTTGCTAAGTCTTGCTCTGTTTGGCTTGGCGAAATACCTTTGGCTTCACCATCTAAATCGTCACCTTGTAACTCTTCTGGAATAAAAGACTGCAGCTCATCAACATCTAACGGTTGATTATCATCGAGCTCTAATTCAGGGTATTCATCTAATTCCTCGCTCGGTGTTACCGTATCAGTATCTAGAGGTTCATCTTCGAGCAATAAATCTGAGTTAGTATCATCAGCTAATGGATCGTCTCCTAAATCAACTTCAACCTCTTCAATTTCGTCATCTAAATCGTTTAACGACCATTCAGGTGATTCAACATACTCTTCATCTTCTACCTGTTGTAGTTCACTTAAAAGATCGTCAATACTTTTCAATGCGTCATCGTTGTATTCTTCAAGTGCATCTTCTGGATCTAATAAAGTTTTTGAAGTGTCTGAGAAATCATCGGTAATTAGCTCATCTGTATCAAACTCTGAATCTTCTTCAAGTTCAGGCTCTTCTACAAGCTCAGGCTTTTCTTCAAGCTCTGGTTCTTCTACAAGCTCAGGCTCTTCTTCAAGCTCAGGCTCTTTTTCAAGCTCTGGCTCTTCTTCAAGTTCTGGTTCATCTACAAGTTCTGGTTCATCTACAAGTTCAGGTTCATCTACAAGTTCAGGTTCTTCTTCAAGCTCTGGCTCGTCTTCAAGCTCAGGCTCGTCTTCAAGCTCAGGCTCTTCATTTAATGTAGATGCTAAAGATTCAATATCATCCACATCTAACTCTTCTTGAGCTTCAGCTAAATCTTCTATCGAATCAGCGAGTGCAGCATCAATATCTGTATCACGTTCAATTGGTTCTTCTAGTTTTGCCGATTCGTCAATTAAGCTGTCGATATCGTCTAAATCAAAGTCATCACTTTCTTCTACTAATGATTCAACTGGCTTATCATCTGCAGCTTCATCTATTAAGCTGTCGATATCATCTAAATCAAAGTCATCACTTTCTTCTGCTAGTGATTCAACTGGCTTATCATCAATTAAGCTGTCGATATCGTCTAAATCAAAGTCATCACTTTCTTCTGCTAATGATTCATCTAACTTATCAGGCGTATTATCATCGGCTACTTCATCAATTAAGCTGTCGATATCATCTAAATCAAAGTCATCGTTTTCTTCTACTAATGATTCAATGGGCTTATCTGGCGTATTATCATCTGCTACTTCGTCAATTAAGCTGTCGATATCATCTAAATCAAAGCCATCGTTTTCTTCGACCAATAATTCATCTAACTTATCAGGCGTATTATCATCGGCTACTTCATCAATTAAGCTGTCGATATCATCTAAATCAAAATCATCGCTTTCTTCTACTAATGATTCAATGGGCTTATCTGGCGTATTATCATCTGCTACTTCATCAATTAAGCTGTCGATATCATCTAAATCAAAGTCATCGCTTTCTTCGACCAATGATTCATCTAACTTATCAGGCGTATTATCATCGGCTACTTCATCAATTAAGCTGTCGATATCGTCTAAATCAAAATCATCATTTTCAAGTGACTCAGTCTTAACTTCTGATTCAAGCTCTGATTCTAACTGAGGCTCAGCACTGGCTTGATCTAATAGATCGTCAATATCAAAATCATCGTCATCAGCAAGCTCTTCACTAAGCGAAGCCATTTCATCATGCGACTCTAAACTGTCATCACTTTCTATATCACTTGGTTTTGGCGCATCGAATTCAGATAAGCTGTCATCTTCATCAAATAAGCTATCTAGATCGTCATTACTTAAAATATCATCGTTGTTTGATGACTCTGGTGTTAAATCTAAATCTATATCTTCTAGGCTATCATCCGATGGTTCATCAAAACCTTGCTGCATAAAAATGTCGAGCTCATCGTCATCCGTATTCTCATCGTCAAAAACAATGTCGTCACTCAACAAGCTTTCTAATTCATCTTGATCGAGTAAGTTGTCTGACTCTGAAAAGTCATCGACGTTATCGTCGAGTAAGTCATCTTCCGGCAACATATCATTTTCGAGGCTATCGTCTAACTGAACACTTAAGTCATCTAATGGGTCTGGAATAATCGGGTCGTCAGTAAGATCTAAATCGTTATCTGCACTATAGCTTGGTGTTTGCGGTAAAAAATCATCATCTGACTCCGTATCTGTTGCAGCGTTAGATTTTTTACGTAAAAACATCACAACAGCAAAAATAATCAGTAAACCAGGAATAAACATTAATAACCCAAGTACTATTGGGTTAGATAATAGTGCCCAAAAGTCAAACTCAGCCTCAGGTTTAATGTCTTTAACTTTTTGCTGCTCTATTATTTCGTTTTGCTTAAGTATTAACTCTTTTAACTGCAGTTGTATTTCACTGTCTTTGCCCAGTTGCTGGCGAACATTTTCAAGTTCTTTAGAAATACCGGTTAGTTGTTTTTTTAAGTTATTATTCTCAGTTAATATGTCTTCAACACTGCTGACAGAATTTTTAAACTGCTGTTGTAATTCAACTAATCTATTACTTTGATCTGTTTTAATCTCTTTTATTTCTTTTTGTAGTTCTTTCTTTGCGTCGTCTACATCTACTTTACGGGCTTGAGTAACTTGGGTTTGAGCGGAGTTAATTTCTGTTTGTGTAAGAGTGCCGTTTTTTTTCTTTTCCCACAGTCCATCATCTTGCTCTGAGCGTTGCTTTGCTAATTGAGGATTTACACGTCTTATTTCGGCTATTGTAGGTATTTTTAAATAACTACCATTTTGAATATGATTAAGGTTTTGTTCTAGAAATGAGTCTGGATTTTTTGCATATAAAGCCTGCATAACTTGATAAATACTTACCGAATTATCTGGACGTACTTTTGCAGCTATACGCCACAAAGTATCTGTAGACTTTATAGGCCCAATAGATCGACCTTGCGCACCATAGTCAACGCCTTTAGGCCCCTTTAATTGGGTACTGTCTTGAGAGTAAACTGGCGTTACTATCAATGCAGACGCTAATATAATAAGTGTAGCTAAACCGCGCATGCTGATCCTTTACTGTTTAAATGTTGATGCAACACCAAAAAAAGTGGGTACCTAAACATTGATTATTCTTGCCGTTATCAGCCAAATGGCTGACTCACATTTGTTATTACAATCTTTTTTTGTTGCAAGCTCTATTCCAATTACAAACTATAAACCAGTTGAGAGCTAATATCCATCGCAACATATTGAAAATGAATGCCTAAAAAATCATTATGAATATAAGTTTATCGAGGGTTATATGCTTAGTAATATAAGTGGCAAAAAATTGGCAGACAATAAAAACAAAAAACGGCAAACAAATAATGTTTACCGTTTTATGGTGCATTCAAAGTTATAAAAAATTACATGTAGTTAGCAATAAGCTCTTCTGCAATTTGGATACTATTAGTTGCAGCGCCTTTACGAGTGTTATCACTTACAACCCACATATTTAAACCATGTGGATGTGAAATATCTGCACGTAAACGACCAATGTAAACAGTATCGTTACCACTTGCATCAGAAACTGCTGTTGGGTAATCGCCTTCATCATCTATTAACTCAACACCAGGAGCATCTTTTAATAACTGCTTAACGTGTTCAAAGTCATAAGGCATGCGTGTTTCTATGTTAATTGATTCAGAGTGACCAAAAAATACGGGTACACGTACACACGTTGGGTTAATAGCTATAGTAGTGTCACCCAAAATTTTATGCGTTTCGTTAACCATTTTCATTTCTTCGCGCGTGTAACCGTTATCTTCAAAGCTATCAATTTGAGGAATAACGTTAAATGCCATTTGCTTTGGAAATACTTTATTGTCTACAGGGCGAGCGTTCATTAAGTTAGCGGTTTGCTTTGCTAGTTCATCAACCGCTTCTTTACCTGCACCCGATACAGCTTGGTATGTAGATACATTAATACGATCGATCCCATATGCATCATAAATAGGTTTAAGTGCTAGCATCATTTGAATAGTTGAACAGTTAGGATTTGCAATTATATTGCGGTTTCTAAAGTCAGCTAAACTTGAAGCATTTACTTCTGGCACAACTAGCGGTATTTCAAAATCATTTCTAAATTGCGATGTATTATCAATTACTATACAACCTGCATCGGCTGCAATAGGTGCGTATTTTTCTGACACACTTCCACCAGCAGAAAAAAAGCCAATATGCGCTTGGCTAAAATCAAAGCCTTCAACGTCAAGTACTTCAATGCTATCACCACGAAAATTTATGTCTTCACCTGCACTGCGGCTGCTAGCAAGTAGAAAAAGCTGATCAACTGGAAATTTACGATCCGCTAATGTTTCAATGATTTGACGGCCAACTAAGCCGGTAGCGCCAAGTACGGCAACGTTATATTTTTGCGACATATTTCTTCCTCTATAAGCGATATTAAAACAACATCGCTAGTTAAAAATTAATTGGTTATAGTAAAACCAAGTTGTTCAAGAGCTTCAAGTTGCTGGCTTTCACCTTTTAATACTAGGGTGCTAAATTCACGTCTTACTGGGTAATTTTTACGTAAAGTGTCAAAGCCTTCTTTAGCTAAACTTCGCAGTAAAATGCCGTCATCGCGGCGTACGTCGTAAATTAAATGCACCAAACGAGCAATATCAGCTTCACTATAACTTTGCGTTAATGTGGCTTGCGTAATTGCAGGTACGGGTAAAAACTCATCAAGCGACTTTGTTGCTTCTACATTGTTTAGTTCACATAACTTTTGATACAGTATTTGCGTGCCACGGGCTTTACCCTCGAGAGTATGACCTGCAATATGCACACTTGCATAACGTACATGTTCAAGTAATTCAGTTAATATATTTGGCTCTTTTTCCCAAACATCTAAGACTAAATCTAAGTCTGCACCAGATTCCATTACTTCAAGTAATGCTTGGTTATCAATTACATCTCCACGGCTTGCATTTATTAATGTAAGCCCTGGTTTTAGTGATTTTAATCGTGCCTTATTCATCATATGCAGTGTTTTATGTTTACCACTTTTTATAAGAGGAACATGGAACGTTACAACATCTGATTTGGCTAGTAATTCATCAAGTGGCACGTGTTCATGTAATAAACCTTGCTCGTGCTTTACAGGATCGCATAAAAGTACAGTGACATTTAACGCTTTTAATTTTTGCGCCAAACACGAACCAATGTTACCAACTCCAACAATACCAATTGTTTGTCCACTTAATGGACGAGCATTTTCTTGGCTTAATGCAAATAAACTACTAATTACATATTCAGCTACAGCAATTGCATTGCAGCCTGGGGCACTGCTAAAGGCAATGTTTTTCTCATTTAAGAGTTGCGTGTCAATATGATCAACACCAATCGTGGCTGTACCAACAAAGCATAGCTTATTTGCTTGTGCTAAAAGTTCATTATTAACCTGAGTTACTGAACGAGTAAGTAATACATCTACATCTATTAATTGTTCAGCCGTTAATTTACGACCATCAAAACGCTCCACCTCACCAAAGTCCGCAAAGTACTGCTCAACTAAAGGCATATTTTGATCGGCAAGAATTTTCATCATGGTGTCCGTTTGGCATTTAGGGAGCGCCATTGTAACGAACAACCTAGGTCTTACACAAACTAAAAAGTGATACATTGCACAATGAATGCATGCAAAAGAATTATATAAAAAAACACTTATACTCGTGTTATTTTTTGTACTGTATTATTTAATTTTACCTTAAAACAAAAATGCAGCTCACCTAAGTGAACTGCATTTTAAACATCCTAGCTTTAAAAAGTTACTTTGACGTTTTGTCTTCTTTTACATCGTCAATATCCGTAGCTTTTTCAACAACGTCGTCGTTAACAAAATCACTACTTTGGGTATCTTTTTCAATAACGGTTTCAATAGCAGTTTGCACTGCTACTGCATCATTATCGTCAATCGGTGTATCTTCTGCAGGCTCTTTTTTGTAAAAAGTAGCACCAGAGGCAGCCATTGCTAACAATGTTTCACATGGTGTAAAAATAGCATCGCTATTAGCTAGTGTAGACATATCAGAGCTTATTTTACTTGCCCCTAATTTATCCATGTAGCTAAACGGTCCACCTAAAAATGGTGGAAAACCAATGCCAAATATAGCACCAATGTCGCCATCACGAGGGCTGGCTATAATCCCATCATCTAAACAACGCGCGGCTTCGTTAAGCATTTGCGATACACAACGCTTAGCAATTTCACTTTTGTTTAAACGTGGAGCCGGTGTTACACCCAACAGTTCGTAAACTGACTCATCAACTTTTTTGCCTTTTTTATCGTATTCATAAAAACCACGACCCGATTTACGACCAAGGCGTCTAGAATCAATCATACGAGTAAATGCATCTGGACCTTTAAAACGCTCACCTAATTCTTTTTCAAGAATTGGAGCAATTTTAGAGCCAATATCAATACCTACTTCATCAAGTAGAGCCAGCGGTCCTACCGGAAAACCAAACTCAACTAAGGCGGCATCAATTTTTTCAATTGGCTCACCTGCAAGCATTAAGTTAGCAGCTTCGTTTAAGTAAGGCGCTAAAATACGGTTTACATAAAAGCCAGCCATATCTTTTACAACAATTGGCGTTTTACCTTGCTTACGCGCAAAATTAACAACGCGGGCAATTGTTTCTTGAGATGTACCTTCGTGTGGAATAATTTCCACTAATGGCATTTTTTCCACTGGAGAAAAGTAATGTAAACCAATTACATTTTCAGGGCGTGCTGCCTGTGCTGCAATTTGCGAGATTGGTAATGATGATGTGTTACTTGCAAAAATTGTATTTGCTTGGCATTGCTGCTCTACATCTGCAACCATACCTTGCTTAAGTGCAAGATCTTCAAATACCGCTTCTATTACTAAATCAATGTGTTTAAAACCACTGTAATCAGTTGTACCTGTAATACGGTTCATTGTTAACTGCACATCAGCTTTAGACATAATACGGCGTTTAAGTCGCTTATCTAAAATTTTATAGGTGTAGCTCATTGCATTACTAATGCCCTGCTCTGCTACATCTTTAATACGTACCGGTACTTTAGCTTTAACCGCACTTACGTGCGCAATACCTGCGCCCATTAGTCCACCGCCTAAAACAGCCGTTTTGCTTATTGCGGGTGCGTCATCATTGCGCCACTCTTTTTTCATTTCGGTGGTTGCAAAGAAAATACTGCGAAGCGCTTTAGACTCACTACTCATTACTAAAGTGGCAAACGCTTCAGCTTCTGTTTTATACGCTTTTAGTTCATCCAACTCTACGCAAGCTCGCACTGCTTTAATAATGGCAAGTGGCGCTGGGTAGTGCCCACCCGTTTTTTTCAGTACGTTTTCTTTGGCTTTTTTAAAGATAAAGTTACGACCAAACGGATTAGATTCTAATAATTTACTAATATTGTCGAGCTTCGGCTCTTTTGCTTGTGGCTTTTTCTTCGCGGCAAATTCTTTTGCTACTTTTAGAAGTACACTGTGCGGTACACAATCATCAAGCACGCCTGCTTTTTTAGCTTGCTTAGGACGAATTTGTTTACCTGTTAGCATCCACTCTAGTGCTTTTTGAATACCGACAATTTTAGTTAAACGCTGCGTACCGCCGCCACCAGGAAGCAAACCAAGTTGCACTTCTGGTAGGCCAATTTTTGTTAAATCGCTGTCGGTACCAATACGGTAATCACACGCTAATGCAAACTCTAAACCACCACCTAATGCAGCGCCATGAATTGCACTAACTGTTGTGTATGGCAGTTTTGTCATATCAAAAAACGCTTGATGGCACAGCTCACTAATAGCTAAAGCATCTTCACGCATTTTAACGCTATCAAGCATTTTAACATCGGCACCAGCAATAAAGTTATCGCTTTTACCGCTTATAAATACCATGCCTTTTACGTTTTGCGATTTTGCGTCTTCTAGTAACGCTTTTAAATCATCGGCAAAACTACTGCGCAGGGTATTCATTTTCTCCCCTGGCACATCGATAGTTACAACGGCTATTTTATTTTCGTCTACCGCTAAATTAAATACTGAATCTGTCATTACGCGCTCTCCAATACAAAGGCTGCACCTAAACCACCAGCAGCACATGCTGTTGTTAATGCTAAACCGCCACCACGACGTTTAAGCTCGTGTAAGCTTTGCGTAATTAAGCGAGCACCTGTTGCAGCAAATGGATGACCATATGCTAAAGAGCCGCCGTTAACGTTAAACTTATCCATGTTAATTTCGCCAATTGCTTTACTGCGACCTAAATGCTCTTGTGCAAATTTGTCTGAGGCAAACATTTTCATGTTAGCGAGTGTTTGCGATGCAAACGCTTCGTGCATTTCAATTAAATCTAAATCAGCAAGCGTAATACCCGCTCTATCAAGTGCGATAGGCGTTGAATGAGCTGGGCCCATTAACATGTCTTTTTCTACACCAATTGCCGAAAATGCAAAGCTACGTACGTAACCTAATATTTCATAGCCAAGTGCTTTTGCTTTGCTTTCGCTCATCATAAGTACAGCCGCTGCACCATCTGTTAATGGTGTTGCATTTGCTGCCGTAACTGTACCGTGCTGACGGTCAAAAACAGGTTTAAGCTTTGCGTAGCCTTCAACCGTTGAGTTTTTACGAATATTATTATCTTCTTCAATAAAGCTTTTATATGGCGGTAAATGCGCCGTCATAACTTCATCTTTTAATTTTCCATCAGCCCACGCTTGCGTTGCAAGTGAGTGAGAACGATGTGCTAATGCATCTTGATCTTCACGGCTAATGTTATGTGTTTTAGCCATTTGCTCAGCAGTTTGACCCATTGAAAGACCTGTTGAGTACTCTGCTACAGCAGGTGGCACTGGTAATAAATCTTTTAAACGCAGTTTCGAAAATATTTTTAAGCGCTGACCAAGTGTTCGCGCTTTATTTAAATCAACTAAGCTGCCTGCTAGCTTTTTACTAACACCAATTGGTAATACTGATGACGAATCGGCGCCGCCTGCAATACCCACACTTACAGAGCCTGCCATAATAGACTCAGCTACATTAGCAATTGCCTGAAAGCTGGTGGCACATGCACGCGATACCGAATATGCATCAACCGATACTGGCATACCCGTACCTAATACAATTTCACGCGCAATGTTTGGCGCTTCTGGCATTTGTACTACTTGACCAAATACAAGCTGATCGATTTCTGATTTATTGAAATTTAATCGTTCAAGCATTTCGTTAACCACTAACTTACCCATATCAAGTGCAGGTACATGGTGGAACGCTGTTGCTTGTTTTGCAAAAGGTGTACGCAAGCCGCTAACTATAGCTATACGATCGCCCTTTGGTGTTTTAAGTATGTTTTGCTCAGACATTATGCTCTCCCGCTGACAGGTCTGACCTGTTTATTTTTCTCGATTCTAAACAACCCGTGTACTAAAGCCAATAGATAAACTGTAATTAATGCGAATGCATCAAATATAAATAATTTACATACTAGTTATTTAAGGTACAACCATAGGCTTTTTTAGACGCTTTTACAAAATTTTGTGATACGCTGAAAATCATTAAAAAATAACGAACTTTTTTAAAAAATACAGTCTAACCCTTGAGTTACACAACTATAAACCTTATAACTAGTTCAGTATTTAACACCTAAAGCATTCAGGTATAAACCCAGCTGACGAGGAAAGTCGAATTATTATGGCAGCTAACGCATTTTCACAATTAAAAACGTATTTAGATACACAAATTATTGGCCAGCCAGAGCTCACTCAAGCGCTACTCATTGCAATTTTAGCCGATGGTCATTTATTAGTAGAAGGTCCTCCTGGGCTTGCAAAAACTCGTGCCGTAAATGCACTTGCTAAAGGTATAGAAGGGTCTTTTCAGCGCGTGCAGTTTACACCTGACTTATTACCTGCTGATGTAACCGGTACCGATATTTATCGTCAACAAACCAGTGAGTTTGTTTTTGAAAAAGGCCCTCTTTTTCATAACCTTATTTTAGCCGATGAAATTAACCGTGCACCAGCAAAAGTACAATCAGCTCTTTTAGAAGCAATGGCTGAGCGTCAAGTTACGGTAGGTAAAAACACTTATCCACTAAGTGAACTGTTCCTTGTTATGGCAACGCAAAACCCGCTCGAACAAGAAGGGACTTACCCACTGCCTGAAGCGCAACTTGACCGATTTTTATTGCATTTAAGCATTGGTTACCCTGGCGCCGAACATGAGCTTGATATACTGCGTTTAACACGTGGCGAAGCATTAAATGAACAACAAGCAGTAATGCAAAAAATTAGTCAAAGTGATTTATTTGCAGCTCGTAAAGCTATCCTTGGTCTTTATTTGGCCGAACCACTTGAAAAATACCTAGTGCAATTAATTATTGCTACACGTGAAGGTGCTGCATTAGATGCACAACTTGGTAGTTGGATAGAGTTTGGCGCAAGTCCGCGTGCCACTATTGCACTTGATAAATGTGCCCGTGCACACGCTTGGTTACAAGGTCGTGATTTTGTAGCCCCTGATGATATTCAAGCTGTAGTGCATAACGTGTTGCGCCACCGTATTATTTTAAGTTACGAAGCCCAAGCCGACGGCATTACTAAAGATCAGGTAATAAGCCGAATTGTTGAACTTGTAGCCGTACCATAAGTTATGCAAACACAATTAGAATCCCAAGCATGGCTCAATCAGAGCCATAGCCACGGTGTAAATTTAGCCCTTAAAGAGCTAATGTACTACAAAGCCAAAGCGCAGCTGCTTGAGCTTGCCCCTAAGGTAAAAATAAAAAACGCCTTAACTGGGCAATATCTCGCACCGCACAAAGGTCGTGGAATGGAATTTGCCGAAGTGCGACATTATCAACAAGGCGATGACATTCGCTCTATTGATTGGCGAGTTACTGCGCGCACCGGTGAAACTCACACTAAACTTTTTCAAGAAGAGAAAGAACGCCCTGTTTTTATATTTACTGACTTCTCTAACTCAATGTTGTTCGGTTCAAAGTTATTGTTAAAATCAGTGCAAGCTGCGCATATTAGTGCCTTAGTTGCATGGTCTGCTAGCCAACGCGGCGATAGAATTGGTGGTATTGTTTTTAATCAGCACTCTCACTTAGAGCTAAAACCAAGCGCTCGTGATAAAGCAGTATTAAAACTTTGTCATAATTTATGCGCAAACCACCAGCAAGCTCTTAACTCTATTGATGAAAAAGCGACAAATAACTTTAGCGATAACTTAAAGCGTCTTAACCATTTAGCTAAACCTGGCAGTTTAGTTTATTTAGTTTCTGACTTTAACGCCCTAGACGATGCCAGTTTTAAGCAACTTGAGATACTCAGTCGACATTGTGAATTAATTGGTTGTCATATTAGTGACCCTTTTGAACACCAATTACCTGCATTTAAGCAAGCTGTAACAGTTAGTGCAAATGGTCAAGATTTTGCTCTGCCATTAATGGATAAAAGCTTTAGAGAACGCTTTGCCAAAAATGCTGAGCAAGCATTTAGCACACGATTTAATCGCTTAACAAAATCAGGTCTTAATTTAATATCATTCAATGCAGCAATACCGCTTGAGCTGCAATTAGTGAGAAAATAACCATGCAAACGTCTCCACTCGATGGACTGCACGATATAATAGCGCCAAGCCAAGTTAGTTGGTGGCCACTCGCTCCTGCTTGGTGGGCTATTATTGCGCTACTACTTTTGGCACTGTGTGCAGCAATTTATATTTTTTATAAAAAGCATCAATTTAATAAAGCAAAACGTTACGCAATAGAACTAAGCCTTAAATTAAATGATGCACAACAGCTTCATATTATTTTAAAGCGTTTAGTAATCGAATATTACGATAAACGTCTTGCTGCACAATCTACTGCTCAATGGTGTAATACACTTACCACCCTAACGAGTTTGACCTTTAGCGAACAAGAAATTTTAAGTCTTTATAATGTACAACAAAAAGATGCACCACTTTGTGACAAGCTTCGCCAAAGTATTAAACAATTTAAAATAAAGGAGCGAGTTAATGTTTGAATTTAGCTGGCCATGGCTTTTTATATTGCTGCCACTTCCTTTATTACTTTTGCTATTAAAACCTCTAGCTAGCAACACAAATACACGCTTACGCATACCAAGCTTTTCTAAACATAATTTAACTAACCAAAGTATTGAGCAAGGCGCGCGTCGCTTAAGTCCTTTTGAATGGGCTATTTGGTTGTTACTCGTTATTGCAGCGGCTAACCCCACTTGGTTAGATGAGCCTATATCAATGCCAAATGAAGGTCGCGATATAATGCTTGCTGTAGATTTGTCAGGCTCTATGACCGAGCAAGACATGGCTTACAATGGTCAATATGTTGACAGGCTTACTATGGTAAAAGCCGTATTAAGTGACTTTATAGAGCAGCGCCAAGGTGACAGGCTCGGTCTTATATTATTTGGGGATACTGCTTTTTTACAAACCCCGTTGACTCGCGATGTTAAAACCGTAAGTAAAATGCTCAGTGAAGCACAAATTGGTTTGGTCGGTCGTGCTACTGCTATTGGTGATGCTTTGGGGCTGTCAGTAAAGCGTTTTGCTAATAAAGATAAAAGTAATCGTATTGTTGTACTGCTTACCGATGGGCAAAACACCGCCGGTAACCTAAAACCAGAAGAAGCTTTACTACTTGCTCGCGAAGAAGGTATTAAAGTGTATACCATTGGCGTTGGCTCAGATAACCCTCGCGGCTTTAGTTTATTTAATATGAGTGGTGCTAGCGGAAGTAGTTTAGATGAAAGTCTATTAAAAAGTATTGCAGAGCAAACAGGTGGTTTGTATTTTAGAGCTAAAGATGTAGCCGGTTTACAACAAATTTATGCTGAGCTCGACAAGCTTGAACCTATTAGTGCCGACGAACAAACGTTTCGCCCACAAAGCTCTCTTTTTTACTACCCGTTACTTATCGCTATTTTACTTATTAGCTTAAACGTAATGTTAAGTACATTACGTGCGTTAAAGGAGCCAAGCTAATGGATTTTGAATTTATTCGCCCCGCTGTTTTGTGGCTTTTGATACCCGCAATAGCGTTGTTTTTTGTCGCATTAATTAAACATAAAAAAACAACAAGCGAGCATTTAATAGCACCGCACTTAGCCCAGTTTATTATGAGCGAATCAAATACTAAAACTAACCAACCACTTTGGTTAGTAGCACTATTTTGTAGCTTAGGTATTTTATTTAGTGCGGGACCTAGCTTTGAGAAAAAACAAGTTCCTGTGTTTCAGAGCAAAAGTGCCCGCGTTATTGTTATGGATATGTCGTACTCTATGTACAGCACTGATATTTTACCAAACAGACTATTACAATCGCGTTTTAAAGCGCTTGATATGATTGATTTGTTTAAAGAAGGCGATACCGCTTTAATAGCTTATGCTGGTACAGCTTATACTATTTCCCCTTTAACGAATGATGCCACCACTCTTGCAAATTTAATTCCTAGTTTAAGCCCTGAAATAATGCCTGATAAAGGCTCAAACGTTTTAGCCGGGCTTGATATGGCAAAAGAACTGTTAACACAAGCAGGCTATGTAGATGGCGATATTATTTTAGTAACCGACGGTATTGAGCAGCAAGAGTTGAGCGAAGTAACCGATTTTACTAACAAAACTCAATATCGATTAAGTATCTATGGTGTAGGTACGCCCCAAGGTGCCCCAATTAAGTTACCTGAAGGTGGTTTTTTGAAAGATACTTATGGGCAAATAGTAGTGCCTAAGTTAAACGCTTCACAATTAAAAAGCTTAGCAACAAGCAGTGGCGGTAAATTTGCCAGCTACCAACCAAGTAGTGCCGACATAGCCACATTTTCTCCTAGTAATAATAGCGAGCTTTTAAAAGATGAAAAACAAAGCCACGCCCTTTGGAGAATAGATGCAGGTATTTATGGTTTATTACTTTTATTACCACTTGGTCTTTATTTGTTTAGACGATCTGCTTTGGTAGGTGCTTTTTTAATCTTTAGTTTTTTACCACAACAAAACGCATTTGCTGTAGAGCTTCCATCACTTTTAAAAAACACCGATCAACGTGCGCTCGATGCTTATCAAAATAAAGATTACGATAGTGCAAGTGCAGCTCAATCAACCCAATTAAAAGGCTCTGCTCTGTATCAACAAGGTGATTACGAAGCCGCTATAAATCAGTTTAGTAACGATAAATCAGCAACTGGTTTTTATAATTATGCCAATGCGCTTGCCAAGGCAGGTAAATTAGAAGAGTCAGTTGAGGCATATAAACAGGCTCAAGCTTTGCAAAATGACTTTACCGAAGCTTCTGAAAATCAGGCACTTGTTGAGCAGCTACTCAATCAGCAGCAAGACAAACAAGATGAAAAAAATGATGACTCTCAAGATGATGGCGAAAAAGGCGACCAAGACCAGCAGCAAAAAGATGATCAATCTGAGCAAGATCAACAAAAAGGTGATGGTGAAAAAGGTGAGCCTAAAGAGAGTGAAAATCAACAAGGTGATAAATCTGATCAAGATGCTGAGCAATCAGAGCAGCAAGATGAATCAGGCGAGCAGTCAGAAAATCAATCTGGTGATAAATCAGATAAGCAAAATGAACCTGATATGCAAGCAGAGCAGCCAACTGACCAGGCTCAAAATGAAGATGCTAAAAACCCTGAAGACGATGCACAGCAAACAGATACTCCTCAAGCTATGAGTGAGCAACCTGCTAGTGAGGAGCAAAAGCAAAATGCTCAACAGCAGGCAATGCAAGCACAAGCTAGCGAATTGACTAACGAAGAGAAAGAAAAAGCTCAACAACTTAATCAATTACTCAGAAAAGTTCCGGATGATCCGGCTATTTTATTACGGAATAAAATGCAATTAGAAGCCCAAAAAAGACAATATAAACGTCGCCCTGCAGGAGTAGAAAAATCATGGTAATGCGATTAGTTTACTGTTTATTATTATTGAGTGTTATGCCTTCATGGGCTGCAACTAAACTAGAAGCCAGTGTTAATAAAAATCCTGTTTTAGCAGGTGAATTTTTTATGCTTAACATCTCTGTTGACGATACGGTTAGAGGTGAGCAACCAGATACATCAGCATTATTAAAAGACTTTGTTGTAGGTCCTACTAGTTTGAGTTCGCGTACTAACGTTATCAATGGCAGCATTAATAAACAAACAACGTGGTCTGTTAAATTAATGACTCGCGCTGAGGGTGAATATACCATTCCGGCTTTTAGCGTTGCAGGGCTTACATCACAACCAATTAATTTAAAAGTATCTAAACGTGACGTTGATGCGGATAAAAACAATGATATTTTTTTAAAAACCTCACTTTCTAACAATTCGTTATTTGTTCAAGAAGCTGGTGTTTACACCATTAAGCTTTATTTAGCTAAAGAGTTACTTGATGGCAGCTTAAGTACGCCAAGCATGGAAGATGCTCAACTGACGCAATTAGGTAAGCAAACCGAAAGTTATGAACTTGTGGATGGTAAACGTTATTTAGTAATTACTCGTGAATATTTAATTCAACCACAAAAAAGCGGTGTTTATACAATTGCAGGCCCTGCGTTTCAAGGTCGTGTACAACAAAATTATCGTCAATTAGAAGTATCTGCGTTAGGTGATGAGCAACAAATAGAAATCAAGCCAATTCCAAGTAATTATAAAGGTGCATGGTTACCAAGCGAATTAGTTAACTTAGATGAGCAATGGCAACCTAAAGATAATACTGTAGAAGTAGGTACTCCTATCACTCGCACAATTACTTTAACGGCACTTGGTGTGACTAAAGAGCAACTCCCTGAAATAGCAATGCCAGCTATTGATGGAATTCGCAGCTACCCTGATGAAAAAGAAAATAACAATGCAGTTCGTGATGGGCGTGTTGTATCACAGCAAACAGCATCTTATGCGTTATTACCGCAAAGAGCAGGTACTTATACACTCCCAGAAATAAAACTACCTTGGTATAACACTAAAACAAACCGCATTAGCTACGCAACTTTACCTGAGCGCACTATTACAGTAATACCAAGTAGTACCTCAGCTAATCCACCCGTTGAAAATAATCAGCAAAATATAGCTAATTCACACTCGCCGCAAAATACCAATGCGGATATAATAAATTCGCAATCAGTGCAAACTCAAAGTGAAACACCTATATGGCTAATAGTTATTGCTGTGTTAGGTTATATTTTATGGATTGCGACTGTAATTTATTTTTGGTTAACCCGTTCTACTAAAAACGATGAAAAAAATATACCCTCAAGTAATAACACGCTTAAACAGCCGAGTTTAAAAAGACTTACTGCAACAGCGAAAAAGCAAGATGCTAAAGACTTTTACAATGAACTAAATAACTATGCGGTATTACATACACACAAAGATACGGGCGCAATTGATGAGCTATGCCGTATCATAAATAATGATGAGTTAAATAACCATATAACTCAATTACAGGCACAGCTTTATAGTAATAGAGCAACAAATGCTGATCTTAATGCTATTATTAAAATACTTGAAAAATATCATGCTCAAGCATTAGAGTCGCAACAAGCTGTATTAAAAGACCTTTATCATTAATATTTGATATATGCAGGTCTTTCATGCATTAAATAATAATTTTTAACTAAAAAAGTACTTATGCTTGGAAAGAATAAATCAAATAATCAGGTCTTAATCAATATGGCAGAGAAACAAAAACGTTATGAAGCCTTGGTCCACGTTTACAATAAGGAGCTTTACCGCTTCGCTTATTGGTTATGTCGTGATCCACACATAGCAGACGATTTAGTACAAGAGACGTTTTTACGTGCTTGGCGTTCACTTGATTCTTTATTGGATCAAAAAGCAGCTAAACCATGGTTATTAACTATTTTACGCAGGGAGAATGCACGCAGATTTGAGCGTAAGCAATTTGATTACAGTGATGTAGAAAACGATACGCTTGTTGATGAAACGAGCCACTCGTTAGATGATGAAATGGAACAAACGGTTATTCAGCGCCAGATTGCACTGCTTTCAGATGAATACCGAGAGCCTTTATTACTTCAAGTTGTAATGGGCTGCTCTGGTGAAGAGATTGCAGGCATACTTAATTTAAATAAAAACACGGTAATGACTCGCTTATACCGTGCTAGAAATCAACTTAAAGAGGCTTTAAGCCGTGATGATGAACAACTTAAAGGGGCATCAAAATAATGGATGAACTTGAGTTTCGTCGCCGCACTATTGCGCAGCCAAACGACATTGACAAGGAGCTCATGGAGTTTGCAAACAATAACCAAGAGCGACAAAGTTTTATTAGTGATATGAAAGATTTTGATAAATATATTCAAGATGCTTTAGATATACCCGTACCTGAGAACCTTGCGGATCGCATTCTTTTAAATACATCGTTAAAAGAAAAAGCACTTCAAGAAGAGCAAGCTACAGGTGATAATGTGGTTGATGCCCGTTCGCGTTTTAAGTTTGATCGCGTACATTTAGCATTAGCCGCTTCTTTTGTAGTGGCAATTAGCGCTTTCTTTTTTAGCGCAGAGCAAAACATAGTGAACGAAGCTGGTGAGCATGCACTTACCCACGTTTATTACGAAATTAGCTCTCTTGATAAAAAAGAACCTATTAGCCTACAAAGTGTAAACGACAAATTAGCGATACTAGGCGGTCATATTGATGAACTTCCTGGTAAAGTTACTTATGCTATGTTTTGTGATTTTGAAGGTGAGAAAGGCCTGCATTTAGTCTTTGAATCAGACTTTGGACCCATGACTGTATTTATTGTTCCGTCTGAAAATAAATCGTTTGGGTTTGGCGATGATAGCTTTGGAGATGACCGCTTTGAAGGGCATATTAATAGAGGATCACAAGCAGATACTATTTTAGTAGCAAATGCTGGTGCACCAATTAATATGTATAACGAACGCGTTACTGGCGCTATTCGTTGGTTATAAGATATTTGCCGCTTAGTATTTACTAAGCGGCTTTTTTATAACTAATTTTTAATTCACTAAATCTAAAATACTATCGACTTGCCACGCCCAGATGCTTCAGATGCTGCATCTAATTTACCGTCGTTATTAATAATAACTTGTAGATCACCAAAGTGGCTCTCATTTATGGTGTAACCCATTTTCATAAGTTCTTTTTTTACTTTATTAGTTAATCCTTTGTGTGCTCTGATTATATTTTTAGGCCATAGCTGATGATGAAAACGAGGGCTATTAACAACCTGCTCTGCGCTCATATCAAACTCTACCGTGTTTAAAATAGACTCATAAACTGAGCTAATAATTGTTGTTCCACCTGGCGAACCAGTTACCATTTTAACGGTATTGTCTTTAAGTAATATTGTAGGTGTCATAGAGCTAAGCATACGCTTGTGTGGCTGTATTTCGTTAGCTTCACCACCAATTGCACCAAACACATTCATAACACCTGGTTTGGCGCTAAAATCGTCCATTTCATCATTTAAAATAAAGCCAGCCCCTTCAACAACCACACCACTGCCAAAACCTAAGTTTATTGTGGTCGTGTTTGCAACAGCGTTACCCATTTTATCAATAATTGAAAAGTGTGTGGTTTGCTCACTTTCTTTAAGACCTGGTTTAATATTTTCTGTCGTTGAAATAGCGGTTAGCGAAATACCATCACTACGACCTTTTAGATAGTTAATATTCATAGGTTAGACATTAAGAGATAATTGGATTCAGGCCGCATTTTAATCGTCCTTTTTCTTTATCTCTTTTTGGGTTCGCTCTTCGTGCATATTTTGACAAAAAACTGATAGTT